>NZ_CP031142.1:6737500-7020000 GCF_014697215.1 Saccharopolyspora pogona | reverse complement strand
GTGGTGACGACGTCCGCGGCCAGCTGCGCCCGGCGGGCGGCGTTCGGCCCGGCGTAGCTGATGCCGCACTCCGCCCGGTACCCCGCGCGGTAGCCCACACTCGCCTTCAACTCCTCGGGGCGTGCACGGCCGGCCGCGCCGCTGATCCGAACCCGGTCGGCGCCGGCCTGTTCCGCTCGCACTCCGCGGAAGTCCAGAACCACGTCAGGAGTGCGGTAGCCGGTCGGATCGGTCACTTCGTAGAGCAACTGCTCGCGGACCGTCGCGGTAGAGACGACGCCTCCGGTGTCCGCGAGCTTGCCGATGGTCGCGGTGCCGTCGGCCGCGACTTCCGCGAACGGGAAGCCCAGTTCCGCCAGGCCCGGCACGTCCTTCACCCCCGGGTCGGCGAAGTAGCCGCCGGTGACCTGTCCGGCACATTCCAGGAGGTGCCCGACGAGCGTTCCCGCCGCGATTCGCGACAGGTCGTCGAGTTCCCAGCCAAGCCGGTGCGCCAGCGGCGCGACGAACAGCGACGGGTCCGCGACCCGCCCGGTCAGCACCACGTCCGCCCCGGTGTCCAGCGCCGGTAGCAGCGCCTCGGCGCCCAGGTACGCGTTCGCCGACACGACCGCGCCGTGGTCGGCGAGCGGAATCCCGTCCTCCAACGCGGGGATCCGCGGGTCGAGCCGGTCCAGGACGTCGTCGCCGGTGACCACCGCGATCTTGCCGCGCAACCCGAGTTCCGCCAGCAGGTCGCGGGTGAGGATCCCCGCCGCGAGGGGATTCGCCGCGCCCATGTTCGTCACGATCCGCACGCCGTGCTCTCGGGCGGCCGGCAGCAGCCGCTCGAACCGCGCGCGCAGCCGCGGGTCGTAGCCGAGCGCCGAGTCGCGCAGTTTCCGCTGCTGGCCGAGCGCGATTGTGCGTTCCGCCAGGCATTCCAGGACCAAGTCGTCCAGCTCGGCCCGCGCCGCGAGGTCCACCGCCGGTTCGATCCGGTCCCCGGCGAATCCGGCTCCGCTCCCGATGCGCATCACAGCACCCCCGTGACCAGTGCGACCGCGGTCATCACCAGTGTCGTGCCGAACGCCCACCCGAAAATGAACCGCTGGTGGTCGCCGAGGTCGACCTTGCTCATCCCGAGCAGGATGAACGTCGAGGCGGTCAGCGGGCTGAGCGGGAAGCCGGTGGTCATCTGGCCGAGGATCGCGGCGCGTCCGATCGCGGCCGGGTCACCGCCGAGCGCGGACGCCGTCTCGGCCAGCACCGGGACCACGCCGTAATAGAACGCGTCCGGGGTGAACACCAGGCTGAACGGCATGCTGGTGATCGCGGTGGCCACCGGCAGCAGCCCGGCGGCGGAGTCTGGGACGACCGACACGAGGCTCTCGGCCATCGCCTTGATCATCCCGGTGCCGGTGAGGATTCCGGTGAACACCCCGGCTGCGAAGATCACCGCGATGACCAGCACCACGTTGTAGGCGTGCTTGGTCAGCAACTCCTGCTGCCCCGACCAGGTCGGCCGGTTGACCAGCAGCGCCGCCAGAAAAGCCAGCAGGAAGAGCACTTCCAGGTCCGCGAGCTGGGTCAGCAGGCACACCACGAGCGCCAACGTCAGGATCGCGTTGATCCAGAACCGCACCCGGTCCGCGCCGGTCGGCCGGACCCGGTCTTCGACGGCCACCTCGATGACGCCGAGCCGCTTCCGCTCCGCGCGGCCGATCAGGTAGGCCGCCACCAGCACCCAGAGGATCCCGGCCACCATCGCGGGCAGCACCGGTACGAACAGCCGGCCGCTGTCGAGGTTCAGCGCGGCCATCGCGCGGGCCGTCGGGCCGCCCCACGGGACCATGTTCATCACGCCCGCCGCCAGGCAGATCACCCCGGTCAGCACGATGCGCCGCATGCCCAACCGCTGGTAGATCGGCAGCAGCGCGGACACGGTGATCAGGAACGTCGAGGCGCCGTCGCCGTCGAGCGCGACGAGCAGCGTCAACAGCGCGGTGCCGACCGTGATCTTCAGCGGATCGCCGCCGGCCCAGCGCAGGATGCGGGTCACGGCGGGGTCGAACAGCCCGGTGTCGACCATCAGGCTGAAGTACAGCACCGCGAACGTGATCATGATGGCCACCGGCGCGACGGTGACCAGCCCGTCGGCGATCAGCGGGCCGAGCCGGCCGCCGAAGCCGGTGGCGAGCGCGGCCGCGATCGGCACCAGGGTGAGTGCGAAGAGCACCGAGATGCGACGGGACAGGACCAGAGCCAGGAAGACCCCGATGGTCAGGAATCCACTTACGGCGAGCATGCAGTACCTCCGAAGCCGGACGGAGGTACTGTGATCCGCATCGCTCATGCGGGTCAAGCAAAAGTTGGTGATAAATTAATGCGCCGTGAGCATGGATCTGACGCTTCAACAGCTCCGACTGGTGCTCGCGGTGCATGACGCCGGGAGCTTCACGCTCGCCGGCGAGCAGCTGCACCTGGCGCAGTCCTCGATGAGCCGCACGGTCCGTGAAGTCGAGCGCAAGCTCGACATCACGCTGTTCGAGCGCACCACGCGGAACCTGATCACCACGCCGGAAGGCCGCGAGTTCTGCCGGGTGGCGCGGCGCATGGTCGAAGCCTTCGACGCCGGGATCAACCACTTCGAGGGGTTCCTGGCCGGCAGCCGCGGCCGGGTGCGGATCGCCGCGCTGCCGTCGCTGGCGGCGATCCTGCTGCCGCCCGTGGTCTCCGCCTACCGCGCGGAGCACCCCGAGGTCGAACTGTCCATCGAAGACGACATGTCCGACGGGGTGCTGCGGCGGGTCCGCACCGGCGTGGTCGACCTGGCCGTCACAGTGGTGCCCGAACCGCTTCCGGACCTGCAGGTCCGGCCGATCGCCGCCGACCGGTTCTGTTGCGTTTTCCCGCCGTCGCACCCCTTCGCCGAGCGCCGTCAGCTCGACTGGGCGGAACTGGCCGACCAGCCGCACGTCGCCTTCGAACCCAGCAGCAGCATCCGGCAGCACGCCGAACGGGCCTTCACGATGGCCCGGGTTCGACCGGACCTGGTGCTGGAATCGCGCAACATCACCACCGTCGCCGGGCTCGTCGCGGCCGGGCTCGGCGTGGCGGTGATGCCCGGGCTGGTGCTGCCGCTCGTCCAGTTCGCCGGCCTGGAGCACCGGGCGTTGGGCCGGCCCGAGATCAGCCGGCGCATCGCGGTGGTCCGCGATCCGAACCGCCCCCTCGCCGCGGCATCGGAGGCGTTCATGACCGCGATCGGCCGGACTCAGCGCTCCGCCGACCCCCTCGCCCCGGAAACGACCTGGCTCTGACCCGGACGTCTGAGCTAGGCCGGGCAGGAGACGCGGCTTGCGAACTTGCTCGGTGCCGCTGCCCTGGCTGTCACCGACGAGATGAACCACGCCGTGCGGACGACCGGGCTCAACTGGAGCCAGGTCACGGCGCTGGTGCTGCTGCGCGGTGACTCGGGGCTGAGAGTCACCGCGCTCGCGAAGCGGATCGGGGTCCACCAGACCGCGTACACGCGGATGGTCGACGACCTGCAGGATCGCGACCTGGTCGAACGGCGGCACACCGTCGGCAAGTGGACCCACTCGCACCCCCACCGAGGCACGCCTACGGGCAGCCGAGGACGTGCTGGAGACCGCGGGCATTCGCTGCTGCGGGTGATCGCTGCGCTGGACTGCCAGCGATCTGGTTGTTATCCGGCGGAAAACGCGCGCCGGGAGGGCGTGGTGTACCGGACGCGTTGGGTCGCCGGAGTCGGCTTCGCCGGGCAGTTCATCGGATTGGGCCAGGTCCCAGGCGACGCCGGGTGGTATCCGGTCATCGCCAGCCGAATCGTCTCGGTCTTGGTCAGCGGCGTGTTTGTCATCAGCACTACGGAGGTGCGGCGGCTGTCCGCGAAACCGGCCGCAACTGCGCTGGCGGGCGGAGCCGTCGGCACTGTTGCGATCATCCTCTACCCGTTGGCTACCAGCCAGCAGATGATCGCCATCGCCGTCGTGCTCGCGGCCCTCTACCCGGCCGTTCCCGTCGTACTGGCGCTGCTGGTGCTCGGCGAACACATCACCCGCGCACAGCTCCTGGGGTTGTTGTGCGCGGCAGCGGCGATCGCTTCGCTGTCGTCGGCGTAGCGCGGGTCAGGAGGGCTTGACCGCGCGGTGGACCGCCGCGACCCCGCTGGTGAGGTTGCGCCACTGCACGCCGGTCCAACCGGACTCGGCGACCAGCTCCGCCAGCTCGCGCTGGTCCGGCCACTCGCGGATGGACTCCGCGAGATAGACGTAGGCGTCCGGGTTCGACGACACCGCGCGGGCGATCGGCGGTAGCGCCCGCATCAGGTAGTTCAGGTAGATCGTCCGGAACGGCTGCCAGGTGGGGGTCGAGAACTCGCACACCACCAGCCGACCTCCGGGGCGCACCACCCTGAGCATCTCCCGCAGACCCGCGGCCGTGTCGACCAGGTTCCGCAGCCCGAACGAAATCGTCGCGGCGTCGAAGGACTCGTCGGCGAACGGCAGCCGGAGCGCGTCCGCCGCCACCATCGGCACCCCTCGGTTCCGACCGACCGACAGCATGCCCAGCGAGAAGTCCGCGGCCACGCACCACGCGCCGGAGCGGGCGAACTCCACCGTCGACACACCGCTGCCGGCCGCCAGGTCCAGCACCCGCTCGCCGGGCTTGGGCGCCAGGGCCCGCCGGGTCACCTCCCGCCACCGCCGGTCCTGCCCGAAGGACAGCACCGTGTTGGTCAGGTCGTACCTTCGCGCGACGCCGTCGAACATCGCGGCGACCTCGCGGGGGTTCTTGTCCAAACCGGCCCTAGACACACCCGGAGAGTACGTGGCAGGACCGGCGAGATCACCATCACGCCCGTCGAATCCGCATCGCGGAAGTCATGTTCCTTTTCGATCGTCGGAGCCCGGCCCCCGCGGATCACCTCTCGGTGGCAAGTGGATCCGCAGGCATTCCCGGAACGCCCGCTTCCCGGGGTGGGACTCCCGCTGTCCCGTCCGGCGGAATCCGACGCGCTCGTAGAAGCGCCGGGCAGCAAGGTTCGCGTCGAAGACGCGCGCGTCACAGAGGTGGCGCCGTTTGTCCGCGACGACGACAGGACCGCGTCGACCAAGGCTTCCGCGACGCCCTTGCGGCGCCACTCGGGGGCGACCCACATCGCTTCGAGCTGGTGCTCCCCCGAGGTCCGAGCCGGCACCGCAGCGACCACCCCCACCGCCGCCCTCCCGGACCAAGCCAGGAACCACGGGCCGCGGGCGAGCCGCTCCCGCCAGAACTCCATCGACTCCGCCCACTCACGGTCCAAAGTGGACCCGAAGGCATCCGGGTCGGCCGCGAGTGCGCGCAGCCTCGCCTCCCGCAAAGCGTTCAGTTCACTGTCGATCACTCGCCGCACCAAGACCCCGGAACCCATGATGAGCGGGAGAAGCGTTCAGGCACCACATATTTTTCCTTGCCGGGGAAGCAAGTTCGCCCGATCGAGGCGCACGTGGCTTCAGGGATCGATCCGGTGAGCAGCGGTAGCTGTTCCGAAGTCAGGCCGGAGCCCAGGAAGCCGAACTCCCGCAAGAGCCGCCACGCAGTGCGAAGGGGTCAAGCGGCCAACGGCTCCACGCGGGTCGTCACCTCGGCATAGTGCCCGATCAGCTGTTGGCACAGCGCGGGCCAGGTCCGCCCGGCGACCGCTACGCGCGCCGCTTCGCCGAACCGCTCCCGCACCGCCGGATCTCGCAACGCCGTGACAGCGGTGTGCAGGGCATCCGCGTGCACAGCGGGATCGGCTGCGGGCAGCAGGTAACCGGTGCGGCCGTGGTCGACGAGATCCCGGGGGCCGCCCGCGTCCGGGGCGATGACCGGGACGCCCGAAGCCATTGCCTCCTGCACCGCCTGGCAGAACGTCTCGTGCGGCCCGGTGTGCACGAAAACGTCGAGGCTCGCGTAGATCCGCGCCAACTCATCCCCGGTCCGCTGCCCCAGGAACACCGCACCTGGCAACGCCGCGCTGAGGTTCTGGCGTTCAGGCCCGTCACCCACGACGACAAGCCGCACGCCCGGCATCCCGCCCAGCGCCGCCAACCTCTCGATGCGTTTCTCCGGAGCCAACCGCCCCACGTACCCGACGAGCAACTCACCGTTCGGCGCCAACTCGCCGCGCAGGCCCGAATCCCGGTGCTGCGGCGAGAAACGCGTTGTGTCCACGCCCCGCCCCCACCGGTGCACCCGCGGAACGCCGCGCTCCAGCAACATGTCCACGGCCCAAGTCGACGGCGCGAGCGTACGGTCGGCGGCACCGTGCAAGCGGCGGATCCAGCGCCACGCGGCTCGCGCGGTCAGGCCCAAGCCGTACGACTCGGCGAAGCCCGCGACGTCGGTCTGGTACACCGCGACGGTCGGGACACCGAGCCGCCTCGCGGCGGCCAGACCGCGCGCCCCGACGATGAACGGCGACGCGAGGTGCACGACATCCGGGCGGAATTCATGCAACCCGCGCAGCAACCGCCGCGTCGGGAAGCCGATCGGCAATGACGAAACCAGCGGCAGATCCACCGCGGGCAGCCGGATCACCGGGAAGCCCGCGTACTCCTCCGGGCCCGCTCCTGGGGCGATCACCAGTGCCGCGTCGCCCCGACGGCGCAAGTGCTCCAGCACCCGGAGCACGGAATTCGTCACCCCGTTGATCTGCGGCAGGAAGCTCTCGGTCACGATCGCTATGCGCACGCCGAAAACCGTGACGCCCCGGACCGGCGAACAGTCGACCGCAACGTGACAGCATCGCCAACGCCAACCGAAGACCGCGCCAACTCGTCAGGCGGCGCGCAATCGTGACCTGCCCCTCCACAACCGGCCACCTGATCGTTGCGCTCCGGTTACCCACCGCACGGAGCCTGGGACGGCATGACGGTCCTGCCTTCCGCGCCCGCGCAGATCGATCCCGCCCTGGTGTCGCGGGCATTCGAGGTCGCCGGCCGACTCGCGAACGACGCCGCAGACGTGATCATCGCGACCGCGGGCCGGGGAGCGCGCCCCGAGCCCACCGAGTCGCCGTTCGACTGGGTCACCGACACCGGCCGCACCCTGGAACGCCACACCCGGCGGATCCTCGCCGACGAATTCCCCGGAATCCCGGTGTTCGGCGAGGAATTCGACGCAGCGCCCACCACGATTGCCGAGCACTGGGCCGCCCGCGCCGGTTCGGCGAGATTCCGCTGGTCGGTCGACCCGGTCGACGGCACCGCCAACTACGTCGCGGGCCTGCCCTGGTGCGCCTACAGCCTCGCCATGCTCGACGAGCACGGCCCGGTGGTCGGGGTGGTCGCCGACCCGTACCGCACGCAGATCTACGCCGCGGCGCGCGGCCGCGGCATGCGCGCCAACGGCACGCCCGTGCGGTTGCCCGTACCGGGCGAGGCGCGCGGGGGCATCGTGTGCACGGAACTGACCAAGGACGGGCCGTGGCACGGCATGGACCGGTTCATCACCAATGCCGCGAGCGCCCAGGTCGGGGTTCGATTACTGGGCTCCCCGGCGCTGGCGATCACCCAGGTCGCCCTCGGCCACGCGGTCGCGGCGGTGCTGGACTCCTATCAGGAATGGGACGTCGCCGGAGCGCTCGCGCTGGCCACCGAAGCCGGTGCCACCGTGCTGGACCGCCGTGGCAACGCAACCGCTCTCCCGCTGGACGGGCTGCTGGTGGCCGCCCCCGGCGTCGCCGCCGACGTGCACGACTGGTGGCGGCAGGCGTTCGGGCCGAGCTGACCCTTAGGCGGCCCGAACCAGCGCGCGGGCCGGAGCCGAACCCGGCTTCGGACCGAACACCGCCGACATCGGCCGCAGCAGCGGGAACTGCTCGCGCAGCACCGCCACCTGCTCGTGGACCCGGCTGAGATCGGGTGCTGCGACCAGCTCCACGACCGTCTCCAACACGTGATCGGTGACCATGCTGAACCTGGTCGCGGCGTCATCGAGCTGGCTCTGCACCCGGCGCACAACTACGTCGTCCCGCGGCTCGCTGCCCGTCAGACCTCGCCCCACCTCGGAAAGCGCGCGAATGTTCGGCAATTCCGCATCCATCCGCCGAACGACCGTCTGCAACTGGTGGCGGGCCTGCGTGGAGGACACCGCGTCGACGGCGCGGGCGGCTCGGTAAACCGCCTGCTCGCACCGCTGGACCTCTTGCAACCACTTGTCAGGCAAGGGTGACGGAGACAAAACGGGCGGCGCAGCAGGGCGCGCGGCGGCGGGCGCGGTTCTCACTCTCCGGGCGCAGACAACGGCCAACATCACTCCTGCCCCGCACGCCCCGGCGATCAGCGCGACCAGAACTTGCACCCAGATTCCGTCCATGTCGAGTTGTGTCCTTCCACTTGGCCGCAGAGGCATTCGAAACCGGTGTCCCGCCCGTGGGCACCGATCCGACGATGTCGACCGAACCGAAGTTCCCGAGCGCCCCCCAGGAATCACTCTGCGCCCGCCGAGCCCCGAAGTTCTTGGGGGAAAGTACTCAATCTGATCGTGTGTGCCGCGACTCTGCCCGTTCGGCCCGGCCGATCACGGCTGTGCGGCGGATCTTGCCAAGTACTGCATTTCGGCGAGCAGGAACTCCAACCCGCCGGTGTGCACCCCGTCCCGGCCACCGGGTCGGACGAACCCACCGAACTCCACAGGATCCGGCCGTTGAAGGCTGGCCACCGAGAACACCTCGTCGAGCATCTCGCTCACGTCGCCGCGCACGTCCGCCGGATCCGCCCCGCAGCCGGCGTCCGCCAACCGCGCCTCGACCGGGTGCGGGACGAACAGCTCGCCGGTCATCGGCCACACCCGCTGGAACCCGGCCGCCATGAGCCGGGATGAACTGGTGTCGCCATCGCCGAGGCGGATCACCCACTGTGCGGCGTGGTCCCGGTGCCGCGTCAGCTCCGCGAGCGACCGCGCCGCCAAGGTGGCCAGCACCGCGTCCCGGCTCCGCGCCAGCCGTTCGAACACCGCGACCCTCCATGCGGCGAACAGCAGCAGCCGCGCGACTGTCGCCGAGAAATCCCCGACCTGGCCGGGCCCGCAGTCGATCTCGACCAGGCGGACGTTGCGGAATTCCTCGGACGTCCGCAGGTACGCGAGGCTGTCCTCGTCCCGCCCCGCACCTTCCACCTCGCCCGCGCGGTGCAGCAAGATCCTGGCCTGCCCCAACAGGTCGAGCGCGATCGCGCCGATCGCGGCAGCCTCTTCCAGTTCCGGGGCGCGAATTCCCCACTCGGACAACCGGTGCGACAGGATCAGCGCATCGTCGCCGAGCATCAGGCAGTACTGCGAGAGGTCCGAAGTGGCCACGCCATCCGGAACCGACCGATCCACAGTGGACATCGAAGGTGCGCCGAGCACCCACTGCTGCACATCCGACGCACCGGACTGCACTTCAGGCATGTTCATGGCGACCTCGCAGACGCGAGTCGGCGGCCGGCAGGAACGGATGGGCCGCTACCCCCACCCCCGGCTCCACAACGGTCGTGCGAATCCGCCGCCAGCCCCTTCCAGCGGGAATCCAGTGTCACACCACCCGACCGAGTTAGGGAAGCCTGATCAGCGGTACAAGGGCACAACGACTCATCGCGCAGTCGGCCGCCGCAGCAGCCAGTACACCGGCAGCAGAACCGCCCAAACCACGGCGAGCGAACTGGACACCGGCAGCAGCGACAAGACCGCGTTGCGCCCGGCGACCCGGACCAGATCCGGGTTCCGCGAGTCGTACTCGACCCGGACCAGCTGGCCGGCCTGCAGGTCGGCCGGGTAAAGCACGCCGTTCGGCGGGATGTAGACGCGGCCCTCGTCGGTGTTGAAACGCACCACGGTCCGGGTCAGCGAGGTGTCCACCACCTCGGCCACCGCTTCGCCCTTGGACTCCTCGATGGTCCGATCGTTGATGAAGCACGCCCCGATGATGGACAGCCCCATTACGGTCAGCAGCAGGCCGAGCACCAGCACGCCCCGGCGGGCACGCGTCCGCCCCCGGCGACGGGTCGGCACCGCCACCGGCTGGTCACCGTCCGTGCTGGAGTCGGTCACCGAGTCGGCCGCGTTCTGCGCCACCGCTTCGCTCGCCACGGTGACCGATTGTAGGCATCCCGCCATCGGCGAGTCGCAGGCCTTCGGTGCCGCCCACCGCTTCGGGGGCGGCGCATACCCTCCAGGAGTGGCGACTACACCCCGGCTGCTGACGGCGCGAACCCGACGGCTCGAACCAGACGACCCTCGATACGACCGTCCCCTGTTGGAGTTGCTTCCCGCAGACGGCGTGCTCAGCTGGGTCCGCGACGGCTCCGGGCTCGTCGGCTGGGGCTGCGCGGCCCGCCTCGACGTTTCCGGTCGCGACCGCTTCAGCCAGGCCGACGCCTGGTGGCGAGAGCTTTGTCACCAGTTCGAGGTCGAAGACTCGGTGGGGCTGCCCGGCTGCGGGCCGGTGGCGTTCGCCAGCCTGGCCTTCGCCGACGAGCCCGGGGATTCGGTGCTGATCGTCCCCGAGGTCGTCATCGGGCAACGCGACGGGGTGCGCTGGATCACCACGATCGGCGACGGCTCCGCCGAGCCGCAGCAGCCCGAGCCCGTGCACCCGCCCGGCACGGTGTCCTACAGCGACGGGCAACTCTCCGCGACCGGTTACCGCCAGGCCGTGGCCGAGGCGGTGCGCCGCATGCGGGAAACCGGCGATCTCGACAAGATCGTGCTCTCCCACGACCTGCTGGCCAGCACCTCGGAACCGCTCGACGCGCGGTACCTGCTGCACAACCTCGCCGCCCGGTACCCGACCTGCTGGACGTTCGCGGTGGACGGTCTCGTCGGCGCCACCCCGGAGCTGCTGCTCGAACGCACGGGATACGAAGTGCGGTCCCGGGTGCTCGCCGGCACGGTCTGGCCCCGCGAGGGGCACACCGCCGAACAGCTCGCGGCCGAACTGCTGGCGTCCGCCAAGAACCGAAGCGAACACGCCTACGCGGCGGAGTCGTTGGCGGTCCGACTCCGCCCCTTCTGCAGTGATCTCACGGTGCCGGACGAGCCGGAGGTCCTCCAGCTGCGCAACGTCCTGCACCTCGCGACGAACGTCGAGGGCAAGCTCAGCGAAAGCAACGCGACCACCGGCCCCGCAACGCTGCTGCGCATGGTCGCCGCGGTGCACCCCACGGCTGCAGTCGGGGGAACACCGACCGATGACGCGGTGCTGGCGATCGGCGAGCTGGAAGGGATGGACCGGGGGCGCTACGCGGGCCCGGTCGGCTGGCTGGACGGCAGCGGCAGCGGCAGCGGCGAGTTCGCCATAGCCCTCCGCTGCGCCCAAGTTGAAGCGGCCGCCACGCCCGGCGTCGAGGCCGGGCGTGGCGGCGGCAAGGTGCGGCTGTTCGCGGGATGCGGAATCGTCCCTGATTCCGACCCCGACCTCGAGGTCGCGGAAGCGGAAGCGAAGCTGCTCCCGATCCGCGAGGCCCTCGAAGACGTCCGCTAGCGCGAACCGCTCACTAGTGCTCGTGCAGTAGGGCGTGCGTGCGGTCGAGCTCCGCCACGGCCTTCGGTGGCGCCATCATGACGTGGTTCATGCGCGGCGGTACCCCGGTCGCTTCGCCGACCGGCGGCTTGCCTTTGGTGAACAACCAGGTGTTGAACAGCTCGTCGAGCTGCTTGCCGGAGCGCTGCTCGGCGAGCGCGATGAACTCCTCGATCGTGCCAGTGGAGTAGCGCTTCTCCGACACCCAGGTCCGGACGATGTCCTGCAGGACCGCGTCTCCGACCACGTTGCGCAAGGCTTGCACGGTCATCGCGCCGCGGTCGTACACCGCGTCGTCGAACACGGCCCCCGCACCGGGATCACCCGGCAGGACCTGCCAGAACGGGTCGTCGGCCGGGTGCAGCCCGTAGTAGTAGTCGAAGAGTTCCTGCGCGGTGCCGGTGCCCTGCTTCTCCGACCAGAGCCACTCCGCGTAGGACGCGAAGCCCTCGTTCAGCCAGATGTTGCGCCAGGTGTCCACCGACACCGAGTCGCCGAACCACTGGTGCGCGTTCTCGTGCACCACCACTGAGGTGTTGGCGCCGTTCCGGAAGAACTTGTGGCTGTAGGTCGGCCGGGTCTGGTTCTCCAGCGCGAAGCTCATCCCCTCGGATGAGACCAGTCCGCCCTGCGCCTCGAACGGGTACTCGCCGAGCAACCCACTCAGGAACTCCACGACCTCCGGGGTGCGTTCGACGCTGGCCTTCGCCGCGCCCTCGAACTCGCCGAGGTTGTCGGAGTACGCGCTGACGAACGGCTGCCCGAACGCGCCGGTCTTGGTGCTGATCCCGTACTGCCCGACGCCGATGAACGCCAGGTAGGTGGCGGTCGGTTTCGTCGTGCGCCACTGCCAGGTCGTCCAGCCCGCCAGGCTGGAGCTCTTGGTGTTCACGCCGTTGGACACCACCTCGGTGCCGTCCGGAACGGCGACCGAGACGTCGAAGGTCGCCTTGTCCCTGGGGTGGTCGTTGCTCGGGAACCACCAGGCCGCGATCTCCGGTTCGCCGACCGCGAGCGCACCGTCGGAAGTGCGGATCCACGGCTTGAGGCCGTCCACCTCGACCGTCGACGGCACGCCCTCGTACTCGACGACGAAGGTCGCGAGGCTTCCCTCGGACAACGTCACCGGCGGCGTCACCGTCAGTTCCGTGCCGGCCTGCGAGAACTGCGCAGGCACCCCGTTGACCCGCACCGACTTGGTGGTCAGCGCGAAGTCCAGGTTGAACGCGGTCAGGTTCTGCGTCGGTTTCGCGACGATCGTCGTGGTGCCCTGCAGATGGTCGTCCGCGGGCTCGTAATGCACCTGGATGTCGTAGTGGGAGACGTCGTACCCACCGTTCCCGTAACCCGGGAAGTAGTCGTCACCCGCGCCCGGCGCCCCCGGTCCGTCGCTGCCGGCCAACGCCGGTGTGGCGAGCAAAGCCGTCGCGCAGCACGCCGCCGCCGTGGCTCGCAGGCCGTGTCGTCGAAACACCTGCCACCTCCTCCGAACTTCTTGGTCCGGTAGGAGGATAAGGAAGCTCCTATCTACCAGGCATGTTTTCGGATCACCGTTTTTTCCCACTGTGCAGCGGAAAACCGCGAACGCAGGCACCAAAAACACTGGAGGCTGCCGCACGACCACCCCGATCTGCGGAGAAACAATCACCTTTCGAGCGACATCGGCGCACCGGTGACGCCAAACCAACGTGTGACGCCGCCCGCCCGAACGACGGGACCGACCGAATTCCCGAATGTTGGAGATCAACCGGACACGGCCGAAAAGGCCGCGGTAGTCGGCTGTTTGGGAAGTCGATCCGGCCTTCGTTCTCGAAGCGGCATTGGACACCATCGGCAGCCCCTGATCACGGCGGCTCCGGATCGATCTTCCCTGATCAGCATAGGTGTGCGCTTGCGGACACCAGTGGTTCACGAGGAGCTCAAAGGTCCGCGACGGCAGGAGATCCGGCGCCGTTGCCACGGCTCCGCCGGATCGCCATCACCCACCCGGTCACGATATCCCGCAGTCAGGCGGCACGCCGAGCCGTCAGCCGACCAGGGCAGACCGAACCGCAGTCAGCAACCGCTGGTGTACCGCACGCAGTTTGGCGCGATCCGCTCGCACCTCGACGACCCGCAATCCCGGCCGCCACTGCAGGGCAGCGGTGAACTCGGAGCGCTCCCGCACCAGCACGTGCTCGATGCCATGCGCCGCACAGAGCTTGCCGATGCCGGTTCCGTGCGGTGTCGCGAAGACCCGCTCGAAGGCCTCCCGGTGCTCGGGGCTTCCGTGTTCCAGCAGGGCGAAGATGCCGCCGCCGTCGTCGTTCAACACCACGATCGTCAGATCGGGCCGCTGCTCGTACGGTCCGAGCATCAGGCCGTTGCTGTCGTGCAGGAAAGTCAGGTCACCCAGGAGCGCGTAGGCCGGGCGGCCGTGCGCGACCGCGGCGCCGATCGCCGTCGACACCATGCCGTCGATCCCAGCCACACCCCGGTTGCGGTGCACGCCCACATCGGGCCGTTGGCGCGCGGCCAACGCCACGTCGCGGCTCGGGTTCGACGAACCCAGAACCAGCAGGGCGTGCTCGGGCAACATGTCCACGACCTCGCGCGCCACGGCGGCACCGCTCGGCCAACGCTCCAGGTCAAGAGCCGCGTGCAGCGCCTCGGACGCCTTCTGGTCGGCGTGCTGCCACGCGGTGAGCCAGTCGGGATCGGCGTGTCCCGGCGCGGCGCCGAAAGTCGCCGCGACCTCCCGCAAGTTGTGCGCCGGCGCAGCCCAGTCCACCCCACCGTGCGCGAGCAGCACTTCCACGTCGGTGTCCGCCAGCAATCGTTGGACCTGCCGGAACACCGTCGGGCGGCCGACGCACAACACCTGTTCTGGCCGATGGTCCCGCATGAACTCGGGCAGGTTCAGCAGCCACATCCCGGTGCTGATCGCTGCCGAGCCGCCTAAGCCCACACCGCCGGACTCGGACAGCACCGGCCAGCCGTGACGATCGCCCCATTCGTTGGCGCTCTCGACACCCCAGTCGGCGACCAGCACGAGGCCGCGTCGAGCGTCTACTTGCGACAGTTCACTCGGCGCGCAGCCTCGTTGGGAGACCTCCGTCCACCGGGCATCGCCCGGGCGTCCGGTCAGCGGCTCGCACCACTGGTCGTCGCCGTCGGGCACCAGCGGCTCCCCGAACGGGATGTTCAAGTGCACCGGGCCGCCGCGCGTTCCATCGGCCGCGGCGTGCCAGGCGCGACACACCTGGCTTCGCCAGTACGCGTTCTGCCCCGGGCGGCTCTCGGCGACGGCGAGCTCGTCGAACATCCGGACCTCGGCACCGAACAGCCGGTGCTGATCGATGGTCTGGTTGGCGCCGGCTGCGCGCAGCTCCGGCGGGCGATCCGCGGTCAGCACGATCAGCGGGACACCCGAGTGGTATGCCTCACTCACCGCCGGGTGCAGATTCGTCGCGGCGGTACCCGATGTGCAGACGACCGCCACCGGCAACTGTGTCCGCGCCGCCAACCCCAACGCGAGAAAACCCGCGCTGCGCTCGTCGATGCGTACGTGCAGCCGCAACCGCGCTGCGTGTGCGGCTCGGTGCAGCGCGTAAGACAGCGGTGCGTTGCGTGATCCCGGGGAGAGCACCACCTGCCGCACCCCGTTGCGGACGAGCTCGTCGACGATGACCTCAGCCTGGGCCGTGGACGGATTCAACCGATCACCTCTGAACATCGCTCGGCGAACGCCGACCGAGGGAGCCATGGTCCCCCTCGCCGTCGTCCCCGCAAGCGCCGGGTTACTGCGGGGAGGCCCCCGCCCCGAGCGCTTGCTGCGCCTATTGTCCCAGGTGTGCAGAATCCCCGTGTCTCTGAGCTGTTCGATCCGGCTTCGTGGGAGCCCGTGGCGGGCTTCGACTTCACCGACATCACGTATCACCGCTGCGTCGAGGACGGCCCCGGGAATGGCACCGTGCGCATCGCGTTCGACCGCCCGGACGTCCGCAACGCCTTCCGCCCGCACACCGTCGACGAGCTGTACCGAGCCCTGGACCACGCACGCATGACCAGCGACGTCGGCTGCGTGCTGATCACCGGAAACGGCCCGTCCACCAAGGACGGTGGCTGGGCCTTCTGCTCCGGCGGCGATCAGCGGATCCGCGGTCGTTCCGGGTACCAGTACGCCGACGGCGAGACCGCCGAGTCGGTCGACCCGGCCCGCGCCGGGCGGCTGCACATCCTCGAAGTGCAGCGGCTGATCCGGTTCATGCCGAAGATCGTCATCGCGGTCGTACCGGGCTGGGCCGCCGGCGGCGGGCACAGCCTGCACGTCGTGTGCGATCTCACCATCGCCAGCGCCGAGCACGCCCGCTTCAAGCAGACCGACGCCGACGTCGGCAGCTTCGACGGCGGCTTCGGCTCGGCCTACCTCGCCCGCCAGGTAGGCCAGAAGTTCGCCCGGGAGATCTTCTTCCTCGGGCGCCCCTACACCGCCGAGCAGGCTCACCAGATGGGCATGGTCAACGTCGTCGTCCCGCACGACGAACTGGAGGCCACCGCGCTGCAGTGGTCCCGCGAGATCAACGGCAAGTCGCCGACTGCGCAGCGCATGCTCAAGTACGCGTTCAACGCCATCGACGACGGGCTGGTCGGCCAGCAGCTGTTCGCCGGTGAGACCACCCGCCTCGCCTACATGACCGACGAAGCCGTCGAAGGACGCGACTCGTTTCTGCAGAAGCGGACCCCGGACTGGTCCGCCTTCCCCTGGTACTTCTGAGTCGTCGGGATCGGTTCCGGGCGGGCTCGCACCGCTTTTCCCGGCACGGAACCGGTCCTGCCCGCCATCGCCTGCCGGCCATCGGCCTAAGAGGTCCACCAGCAGGTCGGCCGGGCACACCAGCACGATCAGAACCATCATTTTCGGCTCCCTTCCAAGCGCGTACCAATTTCATCGGCCGGAAATTCGAACACTTGATCGCTAGAACAGGTGATCGAGTGTCGAAGTTCTCGCCAAGGTGGCGCAGCCTGCGGGGCCGGTGCTCACCGACAATGGGCAGATGCCGAAAGCCCGCGACCTGCAGCCGCTTCCGGTGCCACCCGGCACCGGCGCTTTGGACGTGCTGCCTGCGTTGACGCGGGCACTGGACGGCGACGGCCCGGCCCTGCTGCCCGTCGCCGCAGGAAACGTGGAGGAAGCCCAGCGGCTTGTCGCAGCCCTCGCCGACGGCTCGCCGCTGGCCGGTGCCGAAGACCACCCCGACGACCCGACCGCGCTGGTCATCGCCACTTCAGGCTCCACCGGCACGCCGAAGGGCGTGCTGCTCCCGGCATCGGCGCTGCGCGCCTCCGCCGAAGCCACCCACCGCCGCCTCGGCGGCCCCGGCCAATGGCTGCTGGCGATGCCCGCGCACCACGTCGCGGGCATCCAGGTCCTGGTCCGGGCACTGCTGGCGGGAACCAGCCCGCACGCCACCGACACCTCCGCCGGGTTCCGCCCCGACCGGTTCGCCGAGGCCGCCAGCCAGGTGCTCGCCGCGGACGGCCCGCACTACACGGCCCTGGTGCCCACCCAGCTGTCCCGGCTGCTCGACGCGGGCGGCGATGGCCTTGCCACGCTGCGGAAATTCGACGCGGTGCTGCTCGGCGGCGCGGCCACCCCACCAGCCTTGCTGCGGCGGGCCCGGGACTGCGGAATCGGTGTCACCACGACGTACGGGATGAGCGAGACCTCGGGCGGCTGCGTTTACGACGGGCAGCCGCTGGATCTCGCGAAGGTCCACATCGACGGCGAGACCGGGCCGATCCGCCTGGCCGGACCGATGCTGGCCAGGGGTTACCGGCACCAGCCGGACGCGGTGGCGTTCACCGACGGCTGGTTCCGCACCGGCGACCTGGGCCGCTGGCGGGGCGACCGGCTGGAGGTGCTGGGCCGCACCGACGACATGATCATCACCGGCGGAGTGAACGTCGCGCCGCTGGCGGTCGAACGGGTTCTCACCGAGCAGGACGGGGTCCGCGAGGCATGCGTGTTCGGCGTGCCGGACCAGGAATGGGGCCAGTCAGTGGTCGCGGCGGTCGTGCCGGCGGACCCGGCTGATCCGCCGGCTCCGCACGCCCTCCGCACCGCGGTCCGCGAGCGCCTCGGCGCGGCCGCCACGCCGAAGCGCGTCGCTTTCCTCGCGGAGTTGCCGCTGCGTGGGCCCGGAAAGCCGGACCGACGCGCGTTGGCCGCCCGGCTCGATTCCTGACTCCGGCGGGGAGGCTCTCGCCGACGGCCCTCACGGGTGCGCGAAGATGGCTTCCATGGCGACTGTCGCTCAATGGATCGAAGGCGCTCGCATCCGCACCTTCCCGAATGCGATCGCACCAGTGCTCGCCGGCACCGGCGCAGCGGCGGGGATCGACAAGTTCGACCCCGTGACCGCGGTTCTAGCGCTCATCGTCTCCATGCTGCTGATCATCGGGGTGAACTTCGCCAACGACTACTCCGACGGCATCCGCGGCACCGACGACGACCGGGTCGGGCCGTTCCGCCTCGTCGGCTCGGGTTCGGCGAGGCCGGCCGGGGTGCGCATGGCGGCCTGGACCTGCTTCGGGCTCGCGGCGGTCGCCGGCCTCGGCGCGGTAGTCCTAAGTGGACAATGGTGGCTGCTGGCCATCGGCGCGCTCTGCATCGCCGGGGCCTGGTACTACACCGGCGGCACGCGCCCCTACGGCTACGCGGGCCTGGGCGAGATCGCCGTGTTCGTCTTCTTCGGCCTGGTCGCCGTCCTGGGCACCATGTACGTGCAGGCCGACACGATCTCCGGCTCCGGCATCGGCGCCGCGGTGGGTATCGGCTCGCTGTCCAGCGCGGTCCTGGTCGCCAACAACCTCCGCGACATCCCGTCCGACCGGGTCACCGGCAAGCGCACCCTCGCGGTGATGCTGGGCGACCGCGACACCCGCACGCTCTACGTCGCGCTGACGCTCATCCCGTTCCTGATCACGGTCCTGATCGGGCTGCGCAATTCCTGGGCGCTGCTCGGGTTCCTCGCGCTGCCGCTGCTCATCGTCCCGCTGCGCGCGGTGGTCGGCGGCTCGCAGGGACGCGCCTTGATCCCGGCACTGCGCGACACCGGCTTCGCCATGCTGGCCTGGTCGATCCTCACCGCCCTCGCCGTGGCCTTCGGCTGATTGCGGCTGTGCCCCGCCGGACGAAGCGGGGCACAACTCCAGTCCCCGCAGCGATGCGCGCGACCGTCATCGAGCCGTGGTCAGCATTTCCGCACGCCCAACGGGAGCCACCCGCTCCGAAACCAGGTCACACCACGACGGCGGCGAGCACGTATTGCGCGATGTGCTGGGCTTTCTCGCACTGGTCGGCGCCCACGTCGCTCGCCGTCACAGCGACATGCAGCGTTGCGCCCGCCACACCGGCGAAGACGGTGCAGTCGTTCGCGTGCATGGTCCGCGTCCCGCGGACGGTGCCCAGATCCACCTCGTCGCGACCGAGCTTCGCGAAACCCTCCGGTTGGGCGCCGATCACCACGGAACGCGCGCCGGAACGGGCCTGGAAGGTGCAACCGCGCACCGGCGGATCGAACCCGACCTCCCGCGAAGCACCGCTTTCCACCGGGAACGCCAGCACGCTCAGCTCGTCCTGGTCGACCAGCCCGCAGAGCTGGTCGACAGGCAGGTCTGCCAGCCGTTTCCGCTGTTCGGGCGGCACGTTCCGGGTGATCGACGGCGCCGCGGATTCCGTCGTGGACTCCTCCGCCGAAGTGGTCTGCGTCGTCGGCGCGGCGGTCGGCGGAGCCTGCTCGCCGGGCGTGCAGCCGGCCACCGTTCCGAGCAGTGCGACCGCGGAAAGCCAACCCCAACGCCTCACCGACACACCAACCTTCCTGCGTGGGCTCCGCGCTCAGTCTGCCCGGAACTCGCCGGTGGCGTGGAAGTGGTCCAGGACCTTGGTCGGCACGGTCAGGTCCAGGCCGCGCTCGGCGACCCATTCGTCGTCGTAATAAGTGTGCGTGTAGCGCTCCCCGCCGTCGCAGAGCAGCGTCACGATGCTGCCGCTGCGGCCCTGCCGGATCATCTCCGACATCAGGCCGAACACGCCCCACAGGCTCGTCCCGGTGGAGCCGCCGACGCGCCGCCCCAGAACTTTTTCGACCCAGCGGATCGTGGCGATCGATGCCGCGTCCGGCACTTTGATCATCCGGTCGATCGCCTGTCCGACGAACGACGGCTCCACCCGCGGCCGCCCGATGCCCTCGATCAGCGACCCGGAGTCGCTGGTGCGCGTCGGATCGCCGTCCCGCCAGGCGTCGAAGAACACCGAGTGCTCGGGGTCCACGACGGCCAGTTGCGTGTTGTGCCTGCGGTAGCGCAGATAGCGCCCGATCGTCGCGCTGGTGCCGCCGGTGCCCGCACCGACCACCACCCACGCCGGTTCGGCGTGCGGTTCCAGCGCGAGCTGCTCGAAGATCGACTCGGCGATGTTGTTGTTGCCACGCCAGTCGGTGGCCCGCTCGGCGTTCGTGAACTGGTCCATGAAGTGGCCGCCGAGCTCGGTGGCCAACCTGCGGGACTCGGTGTAGATCGCGCCCGGCTCGTCCACGAAGTGGCAGCGGCCGCCCTGCCACTCGATGAGCGACACCTTCTCGCGGCTGGTGGATCGGGGCATCACGGCAATGAACGGCAACCCCAGCAGGCGTGCGAAGTAGGCCTCGGAAACCGCCGTGGAGCCCGACGATGCCTCGATGACCGGCGTGTTTTCCGTCACCCAACCGTTGCAGATCGCGTACAGGAACAGCGATCTGGCCAACCGGTGCTTGAGCGAACCAGTCGGATGTGTTGACTCATCCTTGAGGTAAAGATCGACGCCCCACTCCGCGGGCAGCGGAAAGCGCAGCAGGTGGGTGTCCGCGCTGCGGTTCGCGTCGGCCTCGATGATGCGGACCGCTTCGCTGGTCCAGCTGCGCGTTCGGGTGCAGGAACGGTCGATTTGAGTGCTGTCGGTCACTGGGCTTCCGAGGTTCTCTCGCCGCGCAGCTGCGCGCGGAGCTCTTCTCGGCGCTCCCGGCGTTCGGCCGCACGTTCCGCCATGCCGACGGCGACCCTGCGGCGAAGCCGACCGAACACGAGCATCGACAACGGCATCACGACCACGACGGACACCGCGAGCGCGACCAGGGCGGGAACGTGCACCAGCATCAACACTGCGGCCACCGCGGCCACCATTCCCAACCTGGCGACGGTGTAGAGCGCGATGTCGCGCGCGAGATTCGGCTTCGAGCCCTGGACCGCGGTTCCGACTTCTTGCTGTTCCTGCACGTCATCCAGGGTAGAGCAAGCAGGGCGGTGCCCCGTGGGACCCCGCCCGAAGCGCCGTTTTCGTCCCTTACCTTCCCTTTACCTAAACCCAAACGTTCGAGTACCTGACCATCGAGGTGCCAGGATGCGACCGGAATGCCCGAAAAACCACTACTCGCAACGTGGAGGTCACCTGTGACCGCGACGACCCAGCAGCCTCGCCAGAACGGTCAGGAGCAGCTCCTCACCCCCGGTGAGGTCGCGGCGCTCTTCCGGGTCGATCCCAAGACCGTGACCCGGTGGGCGACCGCCGGCCGGATCGGCTCCATCCGGACCCCCGGCGGCCACCGCCGCTTCCGCGAGTCCGAGGTCCGCACCCTGCTGGCCGAGCTGACCAACGACGTCAACCGGTCGGCCTGAGCGGCGATCAGTGCGGCCCGGCGCCTCGGCCGCCGGATAGCACCCCGCCACCGAAGATCTGAAGATCGCCGGCGGTCCCGGCGACCGCCGATCCAGGTGGCGCCTCGCCCACCACGCGAGGCGCCACCTGGATCCGCCCTTGGCAGTGCCACCTGCGACGACGACAACCGCACCCGGGATTGGCTAATCTCGAAGCGGAACAGTTGGAGGTGGCCACGATGATCTACGTCCTGGCAGCGATCGGTGCGCTCACCGTCGTCGTGCTGATGTGGAAGGCCTTCGGCCCCCAGGCGAGCGGGGCGGCAGGGCGACGTCCCCGGCAGGCCCCTATCGCTCCGGACGACGACCCCGAGTTCCTGCGCCGGCTCGGCGAACAGCAGCGCAAGCCGCGATCCGGAGAGGACGACTGAGCGTGCCGTTGGTGTGGGCGGCAGTGCCCACACCAACGCGACATCAGCCCCGGTTGCGGCCCAGGGCGTGCGGGAAGTCGTCGGCCACGATCGCGGCCAGTTCCAGCAGCGCCATCCGGGTGGGCGCGTCGAGCCGATCCAGCTCCACTTCCGCACCTTCTTCCAGGTGCGGGTCGAACGGGATCTTCGAAACCGCGCGGCAGCGAGCCCCGAAGTGCGCGGCCACCTTGTCCACGTCGACCTTGCCGGACGCCGGGCGCACCGAGTTGATCACTGCGACGGACCGGGACACCAGGTCGCCGTAGCCGTGCGCGTCCAGCCAGTCCAATGTGGCCGAAGCGCTGCGCGCCCCGTCGATCGAGCTGGACGACACGATGACCAGCGAGTCCGCCAGGTCGAGTACGCCCTTCATCGCGGAGTGCATCAGGCCGGTGCCGCAGTCGGTCAGCACCACGTTGTAGAAGTGCTCAAGCAGCGTGACGGTGCGCCGGTAGTCGTCTTCGCTGAAAGCCTCGGAAACGGCCGGATCCTGTTCGCTGGCGAGGACCTCCAGTCGGCTCGGCCCCTGCGAGGTGTAAGAGCGGACGTCGCTGTACTTGCGGATCCGGTGCGCGTCGCGCAGCAGGTGCCGCACGGTCGCGGTGGTTTCCAGCGGGATCTTCTGGCTCAGCGTGCCGCGGTCCGGGTTCGCGTCGACGGCGATCACCCGGTCGCCGCGCAGCGACGAGAAGGTGGAGCCGAGCGTCGCGGTGGCCGTGGTCTTGCCGACACCGCCCTTGAGGCTCAGCATCGCGATCTTGTAACAGCCCTGCAGCGGCTGGTTGATCCGGGTGATCAGCTCGCGGCGCCGCCGATCGGCCGGCCCCTCGCCGAGGTTCACGCTCTTCCCGCTGGCCAGGTAGACGGCCTTGCGCCAACCCGATTGGGGTGACCGTTTGGTCGGCCGGAGCAGCTGAGCGGACGAGAGGTCCTGGCCGAATGGCTGATCCCCGGCGCCGCCGGACGGGGCAGCCTGGGTGTATGACGAAAACGACTGCTGCGGGCCCGGTTGCGGCCCGCCCTGCGGGTTCTGCGGCGCGTACGGGTGCGCGGGGAAGGGCTGATCGCCCGCGCTCGGATTCGGCCCGGACTGCCCACCTGACACCTGCGCGTACGGCCCGGACTGCCCTCCGGGAACTGGCGGCGGCAACGGTCCGGACTGCCCTCCGGAAACTGGCGGCAACGGTCCGGAGGGTCCACCGGAAACCGAGTAGGGACCCGACTGCGCTCCGGGCACCGGGTGCGGACCCGAGATGTTCGGCTGCTGCTGCGGACCGGCGGCCGACCCCGACGGGAACTGTTGCGGGCCGGACTGGTTCGGGTCGGCGTACTGCGGCGGCGCTGCGGCGCCGCTCGGCGCACCGCCCGGGTAGTACGGCTGCGGCGCGTCGCCCATCGAGTAAGCGCCGGACGGCTCGGGCCGCGACGTGTCCGTGTAGGACGGTGTCGGGTGCTCGTCCGCCGGGCGCGGTTGCCCCAGCGACGTCGTGGGCTCGACGTACTGACCGTCCGGAGCCGACGCGGCGCCGTTGCCCGTGGTTTGCGGCTCGGCGACCGCACCGTCGGCCTGCGTCGAGGCGGTACCCGTCTCGCGCCGCGCTCCGGGCTCTTCGTACTGACCGGTCACCGTTGCCGTCCCTCCAACAATCGAGTCGGGCCCTGCCGGACCGAATCGAGATCTCCCCGTCTCCGCAAGGCACGGTAGTCCCAGATATACCCACAAGTTACCGGGGGTGGCAGGTCATTTCCGCCGGCGGTCGCCGCACTGGGAGCCCGAACTGCGCAGGTGGTGGGCGGCGCGCCGGGAAATGCGGCCGTTGCGGCCGATTCGCGGCGGCGCACCGACCGACGCAGATCACGAACTCACAGTCCAGCGTACGAGTGAAGCCCGGCGACGACGATGTTGATGAAGAACAGGTTGAAGATCATGACGGCCAGACCGAAGATGTTGATCCACGCGGCCCGGACGCCCCGCCAGCCGGCGGTGGCGCGGGCGTGCAGGTACGCGGCGTAGACGACCCACGCGATGAACGAGCAGGTCTCCTTCGGGTCCCAGCCCCAGAACCGGCCCCAGGCTGCCTCCGCCCAGATCGCGCCGGCGACGATCGCGAACGTCCAGACCGGGAAGATGATCACGGTGGCGCGGTAGGCCATCCGGTCCAGCGCCTGGCTGGTCGGGAGCCGGGAGCCGAACTTGGCCAGCTTCAGCGGGTTGTTCTCGAACCGGCACCGAAGCAGGTAAAGCACACTGGCCACACCGGCGAAGAGCAGGACACCGCTGGAGACGATCGCCGCCGCGACGTGGATCACGATCCAGTAGGACTGCAGCGCCGGCTGCAGCGGGGCGGCCTTGGCGTAGAGCACCGTGCCGGACAGGAACAGCAGAAGGATGACCGGCAGCAACAGGAAGCCACCGAGTCCGCGCAGCTGCGCCGGGGTGGCCTCGCGGCGCTCGGCGCGCAACTGCCGGAACAGCACGATGACCCAGGCGACCACCGCGGCCAGGCAGATCGCCGAACCGAACTCGTACATGTTGCCCCACGGCACCCGGCCGGTGGCGAAACCGCGCAGCAGAAGGGAGGCAGCGTGCACCAACGCGCCGAGCACGGTCATGGCGACGGCCATGCCGCCGAGGCGCTCGCTCAGCGGGCGCTTCTGCGGGGTCTCAACGTGCCCGATCACCGGGGTCGAGGTGGCCCCTCCACCGGCGTTGACCAGCGCCGACTCGCGCTTGCGGACTCCCGCCCCGGTCCTGCCGTAAGCGAATTCCCCGAAGTACAGCAACATCGCGGCGATGTAGACGACCACGGAGGTCGCGTACGCCATGTCGCTGTAGGTCGACAGCGTCTGATTGACCGGCATCAGCTCTTCCTTTCGCGCGCGGGCCCTGCGACCGCGCGTGACTGCGGCGAGTGATCGACACCCGTGCCGAGCAGGTCGGCGGTAAGCCTGGTGAACTCCTCGCCATAACCGGCCTGATCGGTTCGGGCGAGTCCGCCGACTTCGACAACGGTACGCGCGGAACCGGAATCATCCGGTTCCGGGCTCGGCACGGCACGGACCCACACCCGGCGGCGCTTGATGGTCAGCGAGGTGCCGATGCCGAAGATGATCGCGATGGCGAAGCCGAGCACCCACGGCTGGAACGGGTCGTGCGAGACCTGCAGGTTGGCCCAGCGTTCGACACCGTCGAAGTGGACCCTGGTGCCGTCGTCGAGGCGGATCTCCTCGCCGGGGCGCAGGTTCTGCCGGGCGACCCGCTTGAGCCTGCCCTGGTCCACCATGGACTGATCGATGCTGAAGATCGACTGGCCGCGCCCGGAGTCGAGGCCGAGGTCTCCGCGCAGCACGTCCACGGCCACGGCCGGATCGAGCAGGTCCGGGAAGCCGGAGCTCAGGACCTTGCCGTCGAAGGCGGCGGTGGGCGCGAACAGGCCGGTGATCGCGAGCTGGCTCTGACGCCGCTGCACCTCGTCCTGCACGCCCGGCGGGTCGAACTTGGTGGCGCCCTGCGACAGCATCGTCTGAACGGAAACCGGCTGCCACTGGATGAGCCCGGTGCGCTGCTGGCCGTCGGGGAACGTGACCGTGAACTTCGGGGCGTAGCCGTTGCCGGTCAGGTAGACGCGGTCGCCGGCGATACGCAGCGGGTGGTTGACCTGCAGCAGGTAGGGCTGCCAGGTGTTGGTGTCGAGGTCGCCACCGGCCTGATACTGCATGTCGACGCGGTAGCTTTCGACCTGCCCGGTCGGCTGGTACTTCACCTCGAAGTCGTTGAGGCGCACGCAGAACGGGTTGAGCTGGGTGCCGTCGACGGTGAGCCCGGCGCGGAAGGAGTCGTAGTTGTAGGTCCCGGAGTTGCAGAACTCGGAGCCGTCGGCGACCACGATGACCTGGCCCTCGTAGCCGTACAGCTTGCCGCCTGCGACGCCGATGAGCATGCCCACCAGGGCGAAGTGGAAGACGAGGTTGCCGATCTCCCGCAGGAAACCGCGCTCGGCGCTGATCGAACGCGCGCCATCGGCCTCTTCGCGTTCGACCATGCGCCAGCCGCGCAGCCGCGTGCGGGCGGAGGTCATCACCTCGTCGACCGAGGCGTCGAGGGTGGCCTGCTCGTAGTGCGGTATCCGGCCGAGGTTGCGCGGCGTCCGGACCGGCTTGCTGCGCCACTGCTTGTAGTACTCCCAGCAGCGCGGCAGCAGGCAACCGATCAGCGAGATGAACAGCAGCACGTAGATGGAGGCGAACCAGACCGAACTGAACACCTCGAACGCACCGAGCTTGTCCAGGATCGGCGCGAGATTCGGGTAATCGCTGAAGTACCGTTCCACTTCGGTCTGGTTCAGCGAGCGCTGCGGGATCAGCGCACCGGGCAGCGCGGCGAGCGCGAGCAGGAACAGCAGCACCAGCGCGGTGCGCATCGAGGTCAGCCCGCGCCAGGTGTTGCGCAGGAACGCCAGGGTCGCCTTGAGGAATCCGGGCATCAGATCAGCGTCTCGAAACCGGCGATCGGACCACGCAGCACCGCGATCAGCTCTCCCCACAAACCGGTGGCGAGCAGCAGGCCCACCACTACCAGCAGAACGCCACCCACCATCTGGATGGCGCGGGCACGCCGACGCAGCCAGCCGGCGCTTCGGATCGCCCACCGGGCCCCGATCGCCAGCAGCACGAACGGCAGCCCCAGGCCCACGCAGTAGGCCAGGACGAGCAGTACGCCGCGGACAGCCATGCCGGTACCGGCGTCGGTGGCGATCGCCACCGACGTGACCCCGGCCAGCGTCGGGCTCAGGCACGGCGTCCAGCCGAGCCCGAACACGGCCCCCAGCAGCGGCGCACCCCACACCCCGGCGCGTGGCACCCGGTGCAGCCGAACATCGCGCTGCAGGGCCGGCACGAAACCGAGGAAGACCAGCCCCATCGCGACCGTGACGACCCCGCCGATGCGCTGCAGCAGCAGCTCATTGGCCAACAGCACGTCTGACAGACCGAGGAGGATGAGCGTTCCCGAGGCGAAGACAGCGGTGAACCCGGCTACGAAGAGCAGGGCGGCTCCGGCGACCCGCCAGCGCCCGCGGCGGCCTTGCTCGGCCTCCGCGACGTCCACCGGCGGCGCCTCGGCGCCGACGACACCGGCCAGGTAGGCCAGGTATCCGGGCACCAGCGGCACCACGCAGGGCGAGGCGAAGCTGATCGCCCCGGCGAGCACTGCAATCGCCGCCGCGAACAGCAGCGGACCGGTCGCGGCGAGCTCGGTGGGGTTCACACTTCGAGGGTAGGAAAGTCAAGAGGGCGATCTACCACCGGGCTCGGTGAACCGGCCCACATCTTTCCTGGTGAACGTCTTGCGCAGGCACGACGAAAGCCTGCCAGGGCCTTAGGTCCCGCGTTTTCGGGACCACCGGACACTCCTCCGGGCGGCCAGGAGGCGAGCATCACACCGGGCCGGAGCCCAGCGCGCGCCCGCTTCCGCATGGGCCGCCACCTGCACGTACGGATGGTCCGGCGCGGCGTTTTCGCGCGAAATCGCCGCTCACCCACCGGCACGCCTGGAACCCTCAGCCCTGCTCGGCGGCGACTTTCTGGACTTCGGGGAGCAGCTCGCTCTCCAACATCTCCGTCAGGAAGACCGCCGCGACGCGGTGCTGCCGGTCGAGGACGATCGTGGCCGGGACGGTGCTGCGCGGGAACTGCCGCAGCGCCAGCAGCGTGCGACCCGAGGGGTCGAAGATCGACGGGTAGGTCAGCTTCCGGTCGCGGTGGAAGTCCGCGGCGGCCGTCTGGCTGTCCCGCACGTTGATGCCGAGCACCTGGACGCCCTGGGCGGCGGTCTTGTCCTGCACCGCCTGCAGGTCGTCCGCCTCGGACCGGCACGGCCCGCACCACGAGCCCCAGATGTTCAGGACGACGACCTTGTCCTTGAAGTCATCCAGCCCGATCTGCTTGTTCGGTTCCAGGAGGCTCTCGCCGGACATGCCGGAAACCCGGCCGCGCTGCTCCGGCGGGTAGAAGATGCGGGTCTGCCCGCCGGGCGAGACGAAGGTGAACTCACCGCCACCGCCCTGCGAGACAGCATCGTCGCCCTGGGTCGCGCAGCCGGCGACCAGCGCTAACGCCGCCGCGACCAGCCCGAACCGCACCAACAGTCGTTTCATGCCCCTGTCACCTTCGGATCGGTTTCCCCGGCCGGTTCGACGTAAGCGATCCGCACCAGTTCTTCGCCGCGGAACACCAGGCTCGTCAGCGACGCCAGCGAGCACTGCCGCCGCCGCGGGTCGTGCCACATCGGCTTGCCTTCCAGGAAGCGGCGCAGCGTCCAGATCGGCAGCTGGTGGGAAACGCACACCGCCTCGTGACCGGCGGCGGCCGCCCGGGCCCGGTGCGCCGCGCCCAGCATGCGGTGCGCGATCTGCAGGTACGGCTCACCCCACGACGGACGCAGCGGGTTCCACAGCTTCGGCCAGTGCTTCGGCGACCGCAGCGCACCGTCCCCGACCGAGACCTTCAGGCCTTCGAAGCGGTTGTCGGCCTCGATGAGCCGCTCGTCGGTGGCCACGTCGAGTTGGAACGCCGCGCTGATCGGGATGGCGGTCTGCTGCGCGCGCTGCAACGGCGAAGCGACGACGTGCGTGACCTCGCGCCCGGCCAGGAACTCCGCGACGATCTTGGCCTGCTGTTCGCCCCGGTCCGACAACCGGTATCCCGGCAGGCGACCGTAGAGGATGCCGTCGGGGTTGTGCACCTCGCCGTGGCGCAGGAAGTGCACCACGGTCTTCTCGCCGGTCATGCGCGCGCCTCCGGGGCGGTGGCCGCGGCGGCGGCCCGGGCGGCGTGCGGCAGGGCTTCGGCGATCGTCTCGAATGCCGCCTCGTCCATCGCCGCGTTGACGAACCAGGACTCGAACGCGCTCGGCGGCGCGTAAACACCGCGCCGGAGCAGCTCGTGGAAGAACGCGGGAAACCGCCAGACCTGCTGGGCCTGCGCCTGTTCGTAGTTGTGCACCGGGGTCTCGCTGAAGAAGACGCTGACCATGTTCGCGGCGTATGCGACCTGGTGCGGCACGCCTTCCGCGGTCAGCGCCGCGCCGAGCAGTTCGCCGAGCCGCTTGCTGTTGCGGTCCAGCGCCGCATAGACCTCGGCGTCGGCGGCGCGCAGGTTGGCCAGCCCGGCGGCGACCGCGACTGGGTTCCCGGACAGCGTTCCCGCCTGGTATACCGGCCCGGACGGGGCGAGACGGGCCATGATGTCGGCACGTCCGCCGAAGGCCGCCGCGGGCAGCCCGCCGGACATCACCTTGCCGAACGTGTAGAGGTCACCGGCGATGCCGTCGATGCCGAACCAACCGGCCGCGGAAACGCGGAAACCGGTCATGACCTCGTCCATGATCAGCAGCGCCCCGGCGGCACTGGCCAGCTCCCGCAGCCCGGCGTTGAAACCGGGCAGCGGCGCGACCGCGCCCATGTTGCCCGCCGCGGCCTCGGTGATCACGCAGGCGATCTGGTCGCCCTGCTCGGCGAAGACCTGCCGCACGGCTTCGAGGTCGTTGTAGGGCAGCACGATGGTGTCCGCCGCCTGGGCACCGGTGACGCCCGGCGATGTCGGCAGCCCGAGGGTGGCGACCCCGGAGCCAGCGCTGGCCAGCAGCGCGTCGACGTGGCCGTGGTAGCAGCCGGCGAACTTGACGATCTTCTGGCGGCCGGTGAACCCGCGGGCCAGCCTGACGGCGCTCATCGTCGCCTCGGTGCCGGAGTTGACCAGCCGAACCTGCTCGACCGGTTCGACGCGGTCGATGATCTCCTGGGCGAGGTGGATCTCACCGGCGCCTGGCGTGCCGAAGGAAAGCCCGTGCGAAGCGGCCTCCTGCACTGCCCGGACCACGTCGGGGTGCGCGTGGCCGTTGATCATCGGCCCCCAGGAGGACACCAGGTCGACGTACCGGTTGTCGTCGGCGTCCCACAGGTAGGCGCCTTCGCCGCGGGCCATGAAGCGCGGTGTGCCGCCTACCGAGTGGAACGCCCGGACCGGCGAGTTCACGCCGCCCGGCGTCACCGCGAGTGCGCGCTCGAACAGCTGCCGCGACCGCGGAGCGTCGTTCGAATTCGATGCGGGGTTCGCAGGAGCTGTCACGTCCCCAGTCTGACAGGCGCGGCGCAGTGACCGGTCACACCCCGTTGGACTAACGGCGGCGGGCCCGTGACGCCAGCACCAACTGCCGGATCGCGTCAAGCAGCAGCAACCCGGCCAGCGTCACCACACCCACGGAGGTGCCCAGCCAGCTCCCGATCGACCTGGTGACGACGTCGACGGCGCCTTGCGGTCCCGGCAGGTAGATCGTCACTGTCCCGCGCTGCCACGCCCACCAACCCACGAGCAGCAGCACCACGGCAACGACGAGCTCGATCCCGGCCACGGCGGCCCGCCACGGCTGGTTCAGCCCGGCCGAACGAGTTGGTTCGTCGGCATGCTCGGCGCTTTCGGTGTCGACGGTGAGTTTCGGCCCGTCGGCAGGCCACGGTTCCGGAGTCGTCACGCGAAGAAGCGTCTCACGACTCACCGTGCACACCGCAAACAGCCGAGCAAGCGCTGCTCCAACCGCCGGGCAGCGCCGTGAGCGACTACTCCTCCACCAGGCGGGCCAGGGCCGCCGACAGGGCTTCGGGGTCCTTCGCCCAGGCCAGGACCACTTCGTCGGGTTCGAGGCGCAGCGGCACCTCACCCGTTCCCTTCGGGATCGTCCAGCTCCCGCCGAGCACTCGTGCCCCCACGGGCGCTCCTACATCGGTGACCGCCGCGATGCGGCTGACCGCGAGCTCTTCCCGTCCCTGCACCAGCTCTGCCGGCGTCAGCCGCACCGAAACCAGTCGGCGGCGGCCGTACACCCAGGTCGCGGCGGCGGCCGCGAGCACACCGCCGACCAGCAGCCACGCCGCCGCGTTCACCGAGCCCGGTGTCAACGCCTCGACGCCGAACCCGAGCAGCGCGAACACCGGTCCCCACAGCACCGGCCACCAGCTGCTGCCGCGCTCCGAATACAGCACCGGTTCAGTCATGCTCACCCGTCAGCCAGTCCGTGCTCGAACGCCGCCACATCAGCACCGCGGCGATGGCCCCCAGGATGAGCAGGACCACGTTCACGCTGAACACCGCCCCGGTGCCCAGCAGCATCACCAGGTGCAGCAGTGCGAACACCGACAGCACGACGCGGGCCCAGGGGCGCCGCTTGAACAGAAGCGCCCCCAACACCAGGTAGGCCGCCACTAGCACCGCGGCGATCCCGGTGTTCATCACGAGCAGTTGCTGCGTGCGCTCGACCGCGTCCGCCGGTGTGGCCTGGCGCCGCTCGATCATCCGTCCCGCCAGTTCGGCGCGCCCGAACCACATCAACGCCGTCTGCCACGCGAGCACGAGCGCCACCACCCACCACAGGACGATGGCGTAGCGCAGCGGTCGCGGCGAATCCATCAGAACCGGCTCGCCGCCTTGAAGTACCAGTTCGACGGCTTCAGGTAGGCCAACGTGAGGAACACGATCATCCCTACCAGGCCCAACCCGGTCTGGCTGTAGGACAACGCGAAGTACGAGCTGGGCAGGTTCGCGCCGTCCAGGTCACCGGACATCGTCATGCTGCCGCCCTGGATCAGGGCGATGACGCCGAACAGCGTCCAGAGTCCCGCGAACACCGTGAGCGTGATCCGCGCCCAGTTCTTCCCGGCCCGCATCTTGAAGCCGAAGAGGATCCACAACCCGGTCAGGACCAGGTAGATGATCGTGATGAAGACGAAGAAGAACAGCATGACCCCGTTGGCGACGGACGAGATCTGCTGGTCGAGATCCGGGTCGCCCATACTGCCGGCGATGGAGTCGTTCACGAAGCCCTGCAGCAGCATGTAGCTCAGCACGGACAGCACCGTGGCCAGCAGCGGCACGACGATCGCGATCCAGAACGCGATCTCCACGGTGATCGGCCGCTGGAACGTGCTCAGCTCCTGCGCCGGAACCGGCGGCGCCGCGAACGGATTCGACTGCGGGTACTGCGAATACCCGCCCTGCGGATGTTGCTGCGGAAAACCACCGGATGGAGTCCCGCCCTGCGGGTACCCACCTTGTTGCCAAGGATTTTGCGGTGAAGTCACGCGGCAAACAGTATGAACAGGGCGGAGTCGCTGTCTACTTGGTTGCGGAAACTCACCTGCCCCGCGCGGCCTTGAAGTAGTCGTTCGACGGTTTCAGGAACACGAGGACGATGAAGAGCACCGTCGTGATCGGGACGATGATGAACATCTGGACCATACTGATGATCGCCGAAGGATTGCCGAGGACGGGCCCGATGTTCCCGCCGACGGCCACCAGGAACGAGGCGATCGAGTAGATGGTGTAGATCAGCCAGATCGCGGACATGACCACCAGCACGGTCCGGGCCCAACCGCGCCCGCGCCGCATCAGCAGGGAGAACACGATCCAGAGGACCGCGGACACCACTGCGATGCCGACGAAGATCACGTTGGTGAGGAGGACGGACCACTTGCCCGAGATGTACTTGCCGAACATGACGATCATGATCACGAAGTTGAGGACGATCAGCGCTGCGGACAGCGGCGGCATCACGAGCCCGACGACGCTCGCGAAGCCCACAGTGCCGGGCACCCGCGGCTTCCCGGCAGGAATTTGCTGCGGATAGCCCGCCGGCGGCGCGAACTGCCGGGGATTCTGGCCCTGCTGCGAGGGATTCTGGGGCACTGTCACCCGGAAACCGTAATACAGCGGAGCATTCCGACTTGCCTGAATTCCCGACATCCGGCCGAAGAAGGGGCCGCGGTCACCGGTGCCGACCGGCTTGGAAATACTGGTTCGACGGTGCGAGATAAGCGAAGACGATGGTCGCCGCGACGGTCAGCACCTGCAGCATCGAGAGCAGCGCGCTCGCGACGCCGCCCGCCGCGCCACCGGCGATCGACGGGAGGGTGAGGAGGATCCACACGGCGCCGACCACCGTGATCACGATCCGCGCCCAGTTCCGCCCGCGCCGCATGAAGAACAGGAACATGATCCACAGCGCCGCGATGATGGCCACGATTACGGTCAACATCACCAGCACCGCGGAGTAGATGCCGCGCGCCTGCTCCATCGTGAGCGGCTGGCCCTGCACCGCCGTCTCCTCCAGCACCTGTTGCAGCTCGGCCTCGGAGACCAGCAGGAAAGCCGCCGCCAGCAGCGCGAAGCCCACCACCACGCTGGCGATCCCCGCCCAGAAGGCGTTGTTGATCGAGCTCGGCCGCCACGGCTCGTGGCCGGGCACCTGCGGGGCGGAGTACGGGTCGCGCTCGGGTTCCTGCGGCGGCGTCACCTGGCCCAGGTTAGGAACCGCAACGACCGCTGTCCAGGAATTATGACCAACGGTTTCCAGTCGGTGCCAGTGCGTTACCGGGCCGCCGGTTCCGCATCGCCTGGCAGAACCGGTTCGAGTCCGGGCGGTACATGAACACGATCGCGGCGATCTCGACGAGCATCACGACCAGCGAGAACACGACGTCCACACCGTTGATGGCGACGCCGGTCAGCTGGCGGATCAGCGCGCTTCCGACCAGCGACACGGTGAGCACGGTGATCAGCGCGTTGAAGATCCCGAAGCCGCCGAAGACGGTGAGCACGATGCGCGCCCAGTTGCGGCCTTCCAGCATCCGCCGGGACAGCATCACGTACAGCAGCAGAATCATCGCCTTGAGCAGGAACGTGAACATGATCCCGCTGTTGGCCGCGGCCTCCAGGTCCAGCTGGGACATGCCCGGCTGCAGCTGGCGCAGCTCGGCGATCAGCTGGGGCCGGTCGACGAGCTGGATGAACGCCTGCACGACGCCGATCAGCACCGACCCGATCCACAGCCACCGCGCCACCAGCAGCGCCTGCGGTGGCGTGGGAGCCGGCTCGGGTACCGGTCGGCCGAACGCGTCCACCTGCTGTTCCAGGTCCGTCATGCCCGCGCGTCCTGCAGCCAGCGCGCGGCGTCGACCGCCCAGTAGGTCAGGACGATGTCGGCACCGGCCCGCCGGATCGAGGTCAGGGTTTCTAGCACGGTGCGCTGCCGGTCCAGCCAGCCGTTGGCGACGGCGGCCTCGATCATCGAGTACTCGCCGGACACCTGGTAGGCGGCCACCGGCACCTCCGCGACGCCAGCGACGTCCCGCAGCACGTCGAGGTAAGACATCGCGGGCTTGACCATCACCATGTCGGCGCCCTCGGCGAGGTCCAGGTCTGCCTCGCGCAGCGCTTCCCGGCCGTTGCCCGGGTCCTGCTGGTAGGTCTTGCGGTCGCCCTTGAGCTGCGAGTCCACCGCGTCGCGGAACGGCCCGTAGAAGGCGGAGGCGTACTTCGCGGAGTAAGCCAGGATCGAGGTGTCGCCGAAGCCGGTCGCGTCCAGCGAGTCGCGGATCACGCCGACCTGGCCGTCCATCATGCCGCTGGGGCCGACGACGTGCGCCCCGGACTGGGCCTGCACGACGGCCATCTCACCGTAGATCTGCAGCGTGCGGTCGTTGTCGACGTTGCCGTCTTCGTCCAGCACGCCGCAGTGCCCGTGGTCGGTGAACTCGTCCAGGCACAGGTCGGCCATCAGCACGGTGTCGTCGCCGAGCTCGGAGTGCAGGTCGCGCAGCGCGACGTTGAGGATGCCGTCCGGGTCGACAGCGCCGGAACCCTCGGCATCGTGCTTGGTCGGCACGCCGAACAGCATCAGGCCGCCGACACCAGCGCTGACGGCGTCGACGGCGGCCTTGCGCAGCGAGTCGCGGCTGTGCTGCACAACGCCGGGCATCGACTGGATCGGCACCGGCTCGGTCGAGCCCTCGCGAACGAACATCGGCAGCACCAAGTGCCGGGGCTCCACGGAAGTCTCGGAAATCAGTCTGCGAAGCGCGGCATTGCGGCGAAGTCGACGCGGACGGTGCGAGGGGTACATGACGGCGGCTCCCCAAACAGGCTCGGCGGGGTGACACCACGAGCGTAACGACCCGACAGAACGGACGAGCCGAGGGCTCAGCTCGAGAAGCGGTCGGCCTTGATCCCGTCGAGGAACCCCCCGAACGCCCGACCGTCGAAGATCAACGCTGGACCATGCGGCTCCTTCGAGTCCCGCACGGCGATGGTCTGCGCAAGGCTCGCAACTTCAACGCAGTTGTTGGCGCCGTTCTGGCTGCGGCTGCTCTTGCGCCAGGTGACGGGGAGTTCGGACGCGCGGATCACTTAGATCACTCCACTGAGTTGGATCAGAACTTGGCTTGATCGAGCATCTCCAGCGACTCAGCGCGAGGCAGTGCTGCGCGGTGTGCTCGGTCGAAGGCCAGGATATAGACCTCGGTATGGGGTGGTCGATCTAGGAAGTCGGAGTCGGTCAGGGCTTCGATGTAGGCAAATGTCACCACAGGATCGCCAAGGTGCAGCAGCGTGAACGATGTGCCGAGCGCAAGGTGTGCACCCGCCGAGAACGGCAGGACATGAACCGCAAAGTTGGGAAGATCCGTCAGTTTGCGCAGGTAGTCGAGCTGTCCACGCCTTACTTCTGGCCCGCCCACGCCGCGACGCAGGACCGACTCGCTCAGGACGACGGTGACACGTGGGGCGTTGGGTTCGGTGAGCCTGTGCTGACGTTCGGCTCGACGAGCGACCGCGCGGTCGATTTCGCGAGGCGTCAAGCTCCTGCCTTCTTCAAGGATGGCGCGGGCGTAATCCTCCGTCTGCAGCAGGCCAGGAAGCAGTTCTTCTGCGTAGAACTTGAGATGTGATGCTGCGACTTCAAGAGCGAGGTAGGTCTGTGCCCAGTCGGCGGCGAATGCCGGGCCTGCGTCGCGCTTGCGGGCTTCTTTGCCGAGTTCGACAACCCGTTCCCGTTCTTCAGTACCCAGTTCGTAGAGGTCCAGAAGTGCGTTGACCTCCAAGGGTGCCAGCTTCCGCTTGCCCGATTCCATGAGCCCGACCTTCTGGACGTAGGTCCAGCCGAGAGCCTCTGCGACTTCCCCGACCTCCAGGCCCGCGCGTTCGCGGTACGTCCGCAGGAGCGCACCGAGTTCGATCCGTCGCGCCAGCGGCGGAGGCGGATTCGCCATCGTCTCGTCCTCTCAAGATCGGCCTTTCAGGCACCGCACTATCTCACGATCACCCACACCCCAACATCATCCGATCGGGATCTTTTCTGATGTCACGTGACAGTTGTAGCGTGATGGAAACGCGAGTTGCTTCAGTGACAAGGAGAACAGGATGCGCGAGGAGCCGGAGGCTTGGTTGCGGCCGCATCTGGGGGCCGTTGAGGCGAGTGTTCGGGCCGGGTTCCGGTTCTCGTACCTGCCGACGCTCGGCGGTGTCCTTGCGGTGCAAGGGATCCGGGTGCGGGACGGCGCAATGGACATGTACCTGGCCCGGTCGGCCTCCGATGCCTTGGCGGCTCGGGTCCGGGGCGATGACCTGGAGTTCCACTCATCGCCGCCGCCGCTGTGGCACGCCCGAGGCGCGGTTGCCGACGTGGTGATGGAACTGCTCGGCCTACCGCCGCACGGCTCGCCAGGAGCCCCGGCGCTCACCCTCTCCCGCCCGAGCGAGCTGTGGATTCCCAGCGACTCCGTGAACTGACCCGATCACCGAAAAGGAATGCTGATGACCTCGCTGCTCGTTCTCACCACCTGTCTTGCCGCCGCGGTCACCGCCCTGACCGCCTCCGGCTGGGCGTGGCGCGCCTTCACCGCCTACGGGCAACACGCCGGGGGAGGCGAAGGGGCGTTGACGGTGTGGCAGTTGATCGCGCACGTCGAGGAAGAGCGACAACAGTGCGAACGCCAGGGCAGGCACCGGCTCCGGGAGCCCGAGCCCCGCTGGCCCGACAACGACGCCCCGGCGGTACCGCTGCTGGAGCTGCAACGACGAGTCCTGGACTCCCTGTACCGCATCTGACAAGCCTCGGGCCGAGCGGTTGACGACCCCGACGTCCCCGGCCCGCGCGGGCCGGTCGGTGCGGTCCTCTCCCCACGCACCGACCGGCCATCCTTTTCGCGGAGAGGAATACCTCCACCCGCTAACCCCGTTCAATGTCGCTGTCTGGGGTGGTCCAACAGTCGCGGCGTGCGCGAGTTCGTCGCGATCCAGTCGCCAAGCGGCACGGACAACCAGCGCACCACCGTGACGATGTCCTCGTGGAGCTGGCGCACCGACCGGTGGGCGCCCGCTGCGATATTATTTTGGCTGAAGTCCCCCGGACAGCCTCTGCCCATTGGGTAAGCGCCGGGGGTTCTTTCTTTCCCGGCGCAGAAGTCTCTCGCCTGCCAGCGCACCACCGTGAAGCGCGACGGGCACCTCCCCCGGGTTTGGCCGGTCAGAGGTGACCTTCTGCCTCGGCACCGCGGTCACCATCCTGACCGCCTCCGGGTGGGCGTGGCGCGCCTTCGCCGCCTACGGGCAGCACTCAGGGGGCGGCGAAGGGGCTTTGACCGTGTGGCAGTTGATCGCGCACGTCGAGGAAGAGCGACAACAGTGGGAACGCCAGGGCAGACACCGCCTCCGGGAGCCCGAGCCCCGCTGGCCCGACAACGACGCCCTGGCGGTACCGCTGCTGGAGCCGCGGTAAGAACGACGTTACGCACTCACGACCGGCCACCCCTGTTCTGGCGGTCAGGCCAGTGCGACGGTCTGGCGGTCAGGAGCAACTGTCCAGCGCCAGGCTTCCAGCGGCGGCTCTCCGTGACGCAGCCACCACCGGAACGCGGCTTCCGCCTCGTCCCACAACCGCCGAGGACCCGACTGCCGAACGGTGTAGCGGCTCCGGTTGTCTGGGACGACGCTGACCCACGAATCGGATACCGGATCGCTCAGCCACGCTACGCCGTGGTCACGTTCCGGGGTCTTCTTCTCCAGGCTGTACCGGCAGGAGGGAACCGCCACCGCCACCGCCCACCTGGACGCTTCGTCGATCAGCATCTTGAACGGGCTGACCTCAGTGATCGACCGGTCGGCGGCCGGGTCGTCCCAGCGCAGCCCATCGAATGGAAGTGCGGCGATGCGGTGCGAGCGGAGCTCCATGAAGCCGACCCGCAGTCCCTGCACAGCGTGCCCGCGGCCCACGCCGTCCCGCTCGACCTCGAAACGGACCAACGGGCCCGAGGCTAGATCGGCCCGCATCGGTGCCAGGATCACGCCGCCGATCCGCGTGTTCTCGAGCCACCCAACGGGAAGCTGCCCGAGATGCACCCCGGCTGTGGCGATGACCCTGTCGAACTTCTCGGTCACGGCCATCGCCGCGGCGTCACCGACGACGACGGCGACGTGGCCGTACCCGGTCGCCTCGAGCCGTGCCCGGGCGGTCGCCGCGAGGTCGGCGTCAATTTCGGTCGTCGTCACTTTTCCTTGCGCGCCGACGAGTTCGGCGAGCAGCGCGGCGTTGTATCCCGTGCCCGTCCCGATCTCCAGAACCGACTGTCCGGAGCTGATATCGAGAGCATCGAGCATTCCTGCCACCGCTGACGGCATGGATGCCGAACATGTGGGCCGATAACCGACCTCGGGCCAAGATGTCGCACCATCGTCGAACTGCGTCACGATCACGCGGTTCGAGTGGACGTTGCGCAGCCAGCGTTCCGGCTCCGCAGACCGGTCCATCGGCTCGTATGGACCGCCGTCGACCTCCTGAACCCACATCCGGTCCGAAACGAAGCACTCCCGCGCCACCGCCCGAAACGCCGAGCCGCACCTGGTGGACAACTGCCCAGCCGACTGCAATTCCGCGGTAAGCGCGGAGTCTCCGCCCCTAGCTGTCGTCGTCATCTTTCTCAAAGTCCTTGGGGTCAAGGTCGTCGGCGGTCTTACCGGTCTGCTTGTCGTCGTCCACCGAATGCCTGTTGTCGACCATCAGGAATCTCCTTTCCGTCGTCGGCGGTCTTGGCGACGGTATCGGGATCCCAGAACCAGAAAAGACTTCTTCCCCCTACTGGTAACGCTTTTCATCAAGACAGAGCGCAAACCAATCAGCCTCGACGTGACGGCTTCCACCCCATCGGATGAAGCACGAAGGGCACCTTCCGACCGGTGGCCGGAAGGTGCCCTTCTTCAACGGATCAGCTGCGGCGGGCCCGCTTGGCCTTGCGGGGCGGCGGGAGCGTGCCTTCAGCGCGAAGCCGGGCCGCGTGCTCGGCAAGGGCGTCCACCAGGTCCTCCACGCGCGGGATCTCCGGCTGGACGTCGACCCGCAGGCCGAACTCCTTGGCCGTCTCCGCGGTGTTCGGGCCGATGCAGGCCACCAGCGTCCGGGCGTGCGGCTTGCCCGCGATGCCGACCAGGTTCCGGACCGTCGACGACGAGGTGAAGCACACCGCGTCGAACCCACCGGTCTTGATCATCTCGCGGGTCTCGGCCGGCGGCGGCGCGGCGCGGACGGTGCGGTAGGCCGTCACGTCGTCGACCTCCCAGCCGCGCTCGCGTAGCCCTGCCGACAGCGTCTCGGTGGCGATGTCGGCGCGCGGCAGCAGCACCCGGTCCACCGGGTCCAGGATGTCGTCGTGCGGCGGGAATTCCTGCAGCAGGCCCTCGCTGGACTGCTCACTCGACGGCAGCAGCTCCGGGATGATCCCGAACGAGCGGACCTTCTGCGCGGTGGCCTCGCCGACGCAGGCGATCTTCACGCCGGAGAACGCCCGGGCGTCCAGCCCGAACTCGCCGAACTTCTCCCACACCGCGCGAACCGCGTTGGCGGAGGTGAACACCACCCACTGATAGCGGCCGTCGACCAGGCCCTTGACCGCACGCTCCATCTGCGCGGGGCTGCGCGGCGGCTCGACCGAGATCGTTGGCACCTCGTGCGAGACGGCGCCGTGCGACCACAACCGGTCGCTCATCGCGCCGGCCTGCTCCTTGGTGCGCGGCACCAGGACCTTCCAGCCGTACAGGGCGCGCGACTCCCACCAGGAGAGCTTGCTGCGCTCGGACACCACGTCGCCGATGGTCACCACCAGGTGGCCCTGCAGCTCACCGACGTCGGCGGCCAGCGAGGCCAGCGTCGTGTCGATGGTGCGCTGCTGCACGGTGGTGCCGGAGGCGGTCACCGCGACGGGAGTCGTCGCGGGCCTGCCGTGCTCCACCAGCCGCGAAGCGGCCTCGGCCAGGTAGCTGCCGGTGGTGTGCAGCACCAGCGCGCCGGGCACCGCGGCCAGCGAAGCCCAGTCCACGTCGCCTCGGACATCGACCTCGGTGTGCACCGCGCCGAGCGCGACGCCGGCGTAGGCCGGGACCGCGCTGCCGCCGGCGACGCCGGGGATGATGTCGAAGGCGGCGCCGGTCTTGGCGACCTCCTGGACCTCGCGGACCACCGCGTCGGCGGTCAGCGGGTCACCGGCGACCAACCGCACCACGGTGCGACCGGTCGCGGCCTCGTTCGCCAGGTCCTTGGCCACGTCCGCCGGGTCCCCCACGGCGGGGCGGACCTCGGCGCCGTCAGCGGCCTGGCCGACGATATCGGCGGGTACGTCCGGGTCGGTCACCAGCAAGGCGGCGCGGGTGATCGTATTCCGCCCCCGGACGGTGAGCAGTCCGGCGTCACCGGGACCGGAGCCCACGAAAGCGATCCGTCCGGGGGTCTTACGTGCTCGGGTCATCAGGGCACTCCCCATCAACTACTGCCGGGTCCGCTGAGCAAAGCGGCCCTGGCTTCGAACAGCTGGGCGGCCAATTCCCGGCCCAGCTGATCAGCGGCGGTCGTCTCACCAGTGATGGAGGCGCGGACCAACTGATCGTCGTCGGTCGCCACCACCCCGCGCACGGACAGTCGCAGCGCCACGCGCCCGTCCTCGTCGAGGTCATCCACCACTTCGGCCAGCGCGCCGACCGGCGCGCTACAGCCCGCTTCGAGCGCGGACAACACGGCGCGCTCGGCGGCCACCGCGGCGCGGCTGGCCTGATCGTCCAAAACGGACTGCAGCAAATGCTCGGTGTCCACGTCATCGACGCGGCATTCCACTGCAAGCGCGCCCTGGGCGGGCGCGGGCAGCATCTGCAGTGGATCGAGCGTTTCCGTGATCACCGCAAGCCGGCCCACTCGGGCCAGCCCGGCTCGGGCGAGCACGACGGCGTCCAGCTCACCGTCGGTCACCTTCCGCAGGCGGGTGTCCACATTGCCGCGGATGCTGCGCACCTCCAGCCCCAGGCCCAGGGCCCGGAGCTGACTGGCGCGGCGCGGCGAACCGGTGCCCACAATGGACCCCGGGGGCAGTTCGCCGAGCGTCAGACCATCCCGTGCCACCAACGCGTCCCGCGGGTCCTCCCGGACCGGGACAGCAGCCAGCGACAACCGGGGGTCCGGTTCGGTCGGCAGATCTTTGTAGGAGTGCACCGCGACGTCCACCTCGCCGGCGGCGAGCGCCTCGCGCAGCGCGGAGGTGAACACACCGACGCCGATCTCGGCGATCGGCGCCATCGAGCGGTCGCCGGGGGTCGACACGGTGACCAGCTGGGTCGGGTAGCCCGCCTTCTCCAGCTCCTCGGCGACCTGCGAGCTCTGCGCCATCGCCAGGGCGCTGCCGCGGGTGCCGATGCGGAGGGTCTTGTTCAACGGTCCTCACCGTCCTGTCCTGCTCGATCGTGCAGCCGCGCCTGGGCGACGGAGGCCCCGCCGGGCAGGCCCTCGTCGGCCTGCGGGGTGCCGAGCACCGCGGTCGTCTGCGGATCGAGTTCGAAGAGCTCTCGGAGTGCGTCGGCGTAACCGGCACCGCCCGGCACCGACGCGAGTTGCTTGACCCGGACCGTCGGCGCGTGCAGGAGCTTGTCCACCACGCGGCGGACCGTGCGCGCCAGTTCGTCCCGCACGTCGCCGTCCAGTTCGGGCAGCCGCGAGTCGAGCCGCAGCAGCTCGCTGTCCACCACCTCGGCGGCGCGCTTGCGCAGCGCGGCCACGGTCGGGGTCACCTCGGCCGAGCGTTGCGCGGCAAGGTAGTTGCGCAGTTCCTCGGCGACGATCTGCGCGGCCCGCTCGGACTCGTTGCCGCCCTGCTTCTCGGACAGTCGCTGCTGCAGGCTTTCCAGGTCGACGACTGTCACGCCGGGCAGTCCGGCCACCTCGGGCGCGATGTCCCGGGGCAGGCCGAGATCGCAGCACAGCAGCGGACGGTCGTCGCGGACCGTCAGCGCCGCCGCGACCACGTCTTCGGTCACCACCGCGCCGATCGCGCCGGTGCAGGCCACCACCAGGTCGGCCGCGGCGATCGCGCTGCGCAGGTCCGTGAGGCCGGCGGTGCGCGAGGCGACGCCGTCGGCGCGCAGCGACTCGGCCAGCCGCTCGCCGTTGGCCGCGGTGCGGTTGGCGATCACGACCTCGCCGATGCCGGCGCGCTTCAGCTGCGCGGCGGCCAGGCCGCCCATCGAACCCGCGCCGACCACCAGCGCGCTGCGCCCGGCCAAGCCGTCGAGCGCGACCTGGGCGTCGGCGAGCGCCTCGGACACCAGCGACGCGCCTTCGGCGTCGATGCCGGTCTCGGAGTGCACCCGCTTGCCGACCCGGAGGGCCTGCTGCGCGAGTTCGTGCAGGGTTCTGCCGACGGTGCCGTTCTCGTCGGCCGTGCCGTAGGCCTGCCGCAGCTGGCCGAGGATCTGCGCCTCGCCGACGACCATCGAGTCCAGGCCGGCGGAGACCGAGAACAGGTGCTCCACCGCGGCGCCCGCGTAGTAGACGTAGAGGTGATCGGCGAGGTCAGCGACCTCCGCGCCGGCGTGCCGGGCGAGCACCGACGTCACGTCGTCCAGGCCGCCGTGGAAGGTCTCCGCGACCGCGTAGACCTCGACGCGGTTGCAGGTCGAGATGATGAACGCCTCGCAGATGCGCTCGCGCTGCAACAGCTCGTCGAGGAGCTTCGGGACGTCCGCTCGGCTGATCGAGACCCGCTCCAGCATCCGCACCGGGGCGGTGTGGTGGGAAATCCCGACGGTGAGCAGGTTCACAGCCGTTCCACCATCCTGTTCGCCGATTCGACCTCGCCTGGCACCCGACCGCCGCCGCCCGGCGGACCGATGTCCGCACCGTCCACATCGGATCGATCGGCTGCCGCCGCCGCTTCCTGCTGGCGTCGGGCCACGTGAAACGACAGGATCTGCATCTCCACCGCCAGGTCGACCTTGCGCACCTCGACGTCCTCGGGGACCTGCAGCACGACGGGCGCGAAGTTCAGGATGCACGTAACGCCCCCAGCGACCAAACCGTCGCAGACCTCCTGGGCGCCCTGCGCAGGTGTGGCGATGACGCCGATGGTGACCTCGCGCTCGGAGCACACCTCGACGATGTCGTCAATGTGATCGACCGGGATGCCGCCGACCGGCACCCCCACCAGGTCCGGGTCGAGGTCGAACAGCGCGGAGACCGGGAAGCCGCGGCTCGGGAAGCCGCCGTAGTTGGCCAGCGCGTGGCCGAGGTTACCGATACCGACGACGGCGACGCTGTGCTTGCGGGTCAGGCCGAGGGTGCGCTCGATCTGGCCGACGAGCACCGCCACCTCGTAGCCGACGCCGCGGGTGCCGTATGAACCGATGTAGGAGAGGTCCTTGCGCAGCTTCGCGGAGTTGACCCCGGCGACCACGGCCAGTTCGTCACTGGAGACGGTGTTCACGTTCTGGTCGGCGAGTCCGGACAGCGCCCGCAGGTAGACCGCGAGCCGGGCGACGGCGGCTTCCGGGATCGCCCTGGCGCGCTCCCGCGCCGCGGGAACCTCGATCGCCGGCGACTGCTTGCGGTCGGTCCTGGAATCGGCCCCGGCCTGCCCGTCACCGTCCTGCACGTCCGCTCCGTGGGCCGTCACGCTGGATCTCCCTCGCCCTACCTAATGCTCTGGCCTGCCCGCCCGCACCCGGTTTGGGTACAGCCGTGCGACGGTCGTCGCCTACTTCCCGACTTCGTTCCTCAGGCGGGGAGCACCGACGTCGACCGGTCTGCCACCCGGCGGCCCCGGCGTCGTCCGCGAGCGCCGCTGACATCCGGCGGCTAACACCTGATCCGCTGATCCACACCGAGAATCCGGCGACCCGACCCGTACACCGTAACCAATTTGTGAACGCATGCACAAAGTCGCAGGGCCGGACTCCACCGGAGGCGCAAACCTTCCCCGCCATCATTGCCGATGGCCCCCCGACGTGCCAAAACGCGTGGTCTGGCGCACGTGACGGGCGCAATCCGCGCGGCGCGGGGGCAAGATCACCGGTCAGCGGGCCAGGGCCCGGCGGAAGCGGTCCTCCTCGACCTTCCAGTAGCCGTGCTCGACTCCATCGATCAAGATCACCGGGACGCGGTCGCCGTACTCGGCGCGCAGTTCCGGATCGGCGTCCACGTCCTGCTCGGACCAGGGCACGCCGAGTTCCGCACCGATCCGCCGCACGTCGGAGATCGCGTCCGCGCATGCGTGGCAACCCTCGCGGGTCATCACCGTCACCTCGTGCATGCCTTCGCTCCAGGGTGGTATTCGGGCCTGATTTCGCGTGTTCCAACGTACCCAGCAGACGGACACGTTCCGCAGCACCGACCCCCCTGGTCAAGTGTTCAAAATCACCTGCCCGGGCGACGCGGGGCCCACTCGTGAACACGCTATGTAACTGGGCCATCACTGAATCGTACTACCTACTTCCGAGTAACAACACGTATGCTCCTGCTTCAGCGCTCACGCCCCCCGGCGTCACCAAGGGCATGGAGGCCGCCCGGGCGATCGGCCAGCCGCCGGAGGCGGGTGTCCGCCGGACACCGCGACATGACACCGGCACCGATGCGTCCCACCCGCACCACGCCGGTGGAGCCAACGACGGCAGGAGGTCGCAAGAGATGAGCAGCCCGAAGACGTTCGCACCCCCCGCCCCCGCAAGGCGCTGCAGCACCGCGCGATCGGGCGGCTGGCGCGACTCCTCCCCGATGATCTCCGCTAGGCGCTCGCCGAGTCACCCCGAAGCAGTTACCGGACCGTTGCCGCACCCCGGTGGAGGTGCGCAAGTTCGGTTGCGGCCAGGTCTTAAGCTAGAAGCCTGCTGAGCCGGGCCGGCCCGGGTCGGCGAGACCTGGAAACTTCGCACGACAACACCGGAGGACCCCGGGGAGGCGCGGCGGTGCCGACACGTCAAGGCTCAGCCGGTGGCGCGGACCACAACAGCTTGCGCGCGCCCGGTGCCGATCCGATCGACAGCGCGAAGGTGGCGGGCCGAGCGTCCGCGGAAGCCGCCGTTGCCGCCGCGCCCGGCCCGGACGGCTCGCTGGCCACCCCGCCCGACCTCACCGCCGCGGCGTTCTTCGACGTCGACAACACGATGATGATGGGCGCCTCGCTGTTCCACTTCGCCCGCGGCCTGGCCGCCCGCAAGTTCCTCACCGCCACCGACCTGGCCGGGTTCGCCTGGCAGCAGCTGAAGTTCCGGGTCGGCGGTCGGGAGAACCCGCAGGACATGCAGGCCAGCCGGGAGCAGGCGCTGTCGTTCGTGGCCGGCCGCAAGGTCTCGGAGCTGGTGGAGCTCAGCGAGGAGATCTACGACGAGCTGATGGCGGACCGGATCTGGGCGGGCACCAGGGCGCTGGCCCAGATGCACCTCGACGCAGGCCAACGGGTGTGGCTGGTGACGGCGACCCCGGTGGAGCTGGCGCAGATCATCGCGCGGCGGCTGGGGCTGACCGGCGCGCTGGGCACGGTCGCGGAGAGCTCCGACGGCGTGTACACGGGCCGGCTGGTCGGCGAGATGCTGCACGGCCGAGCGAAGGCGCACGCGGTCCGGGCGCTGGCTGCCAGCGAAGGCCTGGACCTGCGGCGCTGCACGGCGTACTCGGACTCGGCCAACGACATCCCGATGCTGTCGGCGATGGGCACGGCGGTGGCGGTCAACCCGGACCAGCGGCTGCGCGACATCGCACGGGCCCGGCGCTGGGAGGTCCGGGACTTCCGGACGGGCCGGAAGGCGGCCCGGATCGGCCTGAACTCGATCATGGGAGCCAGCGCCATCGCGGGCGCGGTGGCCGCGGGCCTCGCCTACCGCCGCCGCGACCGCTCCTGACGCCCCTGCGGTGCAGCGGGGGTCCGGAAAGCGCGGGGCCGTGAGTCTTTCGGGCTACTTCAGCGGCTTAACAGACTCACGCCCCAGAGAACCACCTGCGCTGCGCTCACGATTCGGAGATGTCGACCATCCAGCCGATGCCGAACCGGTCCACGCACATCCCGAACACGTCGCCCCACATCTGCTTCTCCAGCGGGACCGACACGGTGCCCGATTCGGACAGCTTCGCCCAGTAGCCGCGCAGTTCGTCGCCGGAGGCGGCGTCTCCGCTGAGGCTCACCGTGATGTTGTTGCCCGGCTTGTGCTCCATGCCCGGCGGGGTGTCGGAGGCCATCAGCGTGAAGCCGCTGCCGCTCTCCAGCATCGCGTGCATGATCTTGTCGGTCATGCCCGGATCCGAGCCGCCGAACTCGCCGAAGGTGCTCATCGTCAGGTTGCCGCCGAACACGTCCTTGTAGAACTCCATCGCCTCGCGAGCGTTGCCGTCGAAGCTGATGTACGGGTTGAGCCGGGAACTCATCGGAACCTCCATGGGTAGCGGAATCGGGCCTGCGCGAAAGCATGACGGCCCCCACCGACAGCGGCCACGCGAAACCGGGCCGGTGCGGTGGCATCCCCGCCCACCGCACCGGCCCACCCGAAGGCCGGGCGTGCCCCTCCCGCGCGCGCCCGGACATCGGCGTCACCCGGACGTCGCCGGCTGCTTCGCGGCGTGGTGAATCCGGAACGCCGTGATGATCTCCACCGCTCCGAGGACGATCAGCCAGATCCCGCCGAACAGGACCAGCAGCGCCACCGAGGCCAGCGGCGAGACGATCAGCACGATGCCCGCCAGGGCCGTGACGATGCCCATGAAGATCTGCCAGCCGCGCGCGGGCATCGCCCGGTCGGCGACCGACGCGGTCGTCTGGGTGACCCCGCGGAACAGCCAGCCGATGCCGATCCACAGGCCCAGCAGCAGGATCGACTGCATCTCACCCCGGAAGCACAGCAATCCCAGCAGGATCGACAGCGCGCCGCTGATGAACGCCAGCACCCGGATCGCCGCCGCCACGTGCGTGCCGAACGCCGCGACGATCTGCAGCACACCGCTGACCAGCAGGTAGATGCCGAACAGCACCCCGAGGACGATCAGCGTCGCGCGGGGCCAGGCCAACGCCAGCACACCGACGACGAGCGAGCAGACGCCCACCACGAGGACCGACTGCCACGCCATCTTCGCCAACCGACCGGCCACGAATCGGCCCGGGTCGTCCTGAAGGCTACTCATGATCCATCCTTCCCACGGGACCCGGATCAGTGCATTCCCGAACCGCTCGCATCACCAATCCGAGTAGTGGAAGTCCCGTCTTCGAGGCGGCGCGTGGGACCGGGAGCCGAGCGTTCAAACCCGGCTCGATCCCGACGCCTTGTTCCCGGACTGCGCCGGCACGTCCGCCGCGTGCGGCTGGGCCAGGGCACAGACCAGTTCGTCGCCCTCGATCGAGGCGATGATGGTGTCGCCCGGCTGCGCCTCGCCGCGCAGCAGCAGCTTGGAGATCCGGTTGTCCAGTTCGGTGTGGATGGTCCGCAGCAGCGGCCGCGCGCCGAACTCCGGCTTGAAACCGCGCTTGGTCAGCCACTTCTTGGTGGCTTCGGTGACCTCCAGGTCGATCTCCTGGGCGCGCAGCAGGCGGCGGCTGCGGTCCAGCATCAGATCGACGATCCGCGACAGGTCTTCCTCGGTCAGCCGGTGGAAGACGATCGTCTCGTCGATGCGGTTGAGAAACTCCGGCGCGAACCCCGCGTGCAGGTCGTCCATCAGCTCGTCGCGAATGCTGTCCACGTCGCCCTCGTGGGCCAGGATGCGCTGCGCGCCGATGTTGCTCGTCATGATCACCACGGTGTTGCGGAAGTCCACAGTGCGGCCCTGGGCGTCGGTCAGCCGCCCGTCGTCGAGCACCTGCAGCAGCGTGTTGAACACGTCCCGGTGCGCCTTCTCGATCTCGTCGAACAGCAGCACGCTGTAGGGCTGGCGGCGCACCTTCTCGGTCAGCTGCCCGGCCTCCTCGTAGCCGACGTAGCCGGGCGGGGCGCCGACCAGCCGGGACACGGTGTGCTTCTCCTGGAACTCGCTCATGTCGAAGCGGATCAGCTTGTGCTCGTCGCCGAACATCAGCTCCGCCAACGCCTTGCCCAGCTCGGTCTTGCCGACACCGGTCGGGCCCAGGAACAGGAACGACCCGATGGGCCGGTCCGGGGGCGCCATCCCGGCCCGGTTGCGCCGAACCGCCTCCGCCACCGCCAGGACCGCCTCGTCCTGGCCGACGACCCGCTCGTGCAGGGCCTCTTCGAGCCGCAGCAGCCGGTGCTTCTCGTCCTCGGTCAGCTGAGCGACCGGGATGCCGGTGCGCTTCGACAGCACCTCCGCGATGTCCTGCTTGGTCACGTCCGCGACGCCTTCGCGCCGCTCGGTGATCCCGGCGATCTCGCCTTCCAGTGTTTCGATCCGCTCCTTCAGCTCGCGGGCCCGCTCGTAGTCCTCGGCGTCGACGGCCTGGTCCTTCTCGCGGCGCAGCTTGGCCATTTCGTTCTCGCGTTCGCGGACGTCGCCGCTGCGGCTCAGCGACCGCAACCGGACCCTCGCGCCCGCCTGGTCCATCAGGTCGATGGCCTTGTCCGGCAGGTAGCGGTCGCTGAGGTAGCGGTCGGAGAGACTTGCGGCCGCGGTCAGCGCCTCGTCGGTGAAGCGGACCCCGTGGTGCGCCTCGTAGGAGTCGCGCAGCCCCTGGAGGATCTGGACAGTCTCCTCGACCGTGGGCTCGGCGATCATGACCGGCTGGAACCGGCGTTCCAGCGCGGCATCCTTCTCGATGTGCTTGCGGTACTCGTCGATCGTGGTGGCCCCGACGACGTGCAGTTCGCCCCGCGACAGCGCGGGCTTGAGGATGTTGCCCGCGTCCATGCTGCTGTCGCCACCGGCCCCGGCGCCGACGATGGTGTGCATCTCGTCGATGAACAGGATCACCGAGCCCTTGGCCGCGCGAACCTCGTCGATGACCTTCTTCAGCCGCTGCTCAAACTCGCCGCGGTACTGCGAACCGGCCACCAGCCCGGTCAGGTCGAGCGCGAGAACCCGTTTGTCCTCCAAGGTTTCCGGCACGTCACCGGCGACGATGCGCTGCGCCAGGCCCTCGACGATCGCGGTCTTGCCGACCCCAGGCTCGCCGATGAGAACCGGGTTGTTCTTGCTGCGCCGGGACAGGATCTCCACGGTCTGCTCGATCTCGTCGGCGCGTCCGACGACCAGGTCCAGCTTGCCGGCGCGGGCCTCCCCGGTGAGGTCCCGGCTGTACTCGTCCAGCGTCGGGGTGTCGCTGCCGGCGGTGGTCGGGATGTTGTCGGTGGCGGCGGCTTGGTCGACCCGATCGCGCAGCTTGCCGGAGTTGACCTCCTGCGAGTCCAGCAGCTTGACCGCCGCGGAGCCCGGGTCGTCCACCAGCGCGGCCAGGATGTGCTCGGGCCCGATGTAGGACTTCCCCGCGGCCTGGGACCGGGCGTGCGCCACGATCAGCGCGCGCTTGGCGGCGGGTGTGAGGCCCGGGCTCGCCGAGGGCTCGGCGCTGGCTCCCGGCAGCACCGCGGCGATCCGCGAGGCGAGGTGGTCCGGTTCCGCCCCGGCCTGGACCAGCAGGGTGCGCGCGGGCTCCACCTGCGTCGCCGCCCACAGCAGGTGCTCGGTGTCGAGGTCGGCGCTGCCGTCCTGCTCCGCGCGCTCGGACGCCTTGGCGATCAGTTCGGTGGCGGACTCGCTGAGCAGCCGGCCGATGGGCACTCGCTGCATCGCGGGCGGCGACGTCATCGGCGACATGCCGAAGAACCGGTTGAGCAGATCCGCGAAGGGATCTCGGGATCCGAAGGCCGAGGGGTAGCTCATCACGCACCGTCCGTTATGTCTGGTCGCTGCCCGGATTTCCGCGTTCGAGCGCCCGGGGAGAAGTACGTTTACCAGCACAAATAGACCCCCGGACGGCCCCCCGCCGCAACGCGGCACCGACCCGGCCCCCACCTTACAATCCCCCCGCGACGCACCGCCTCGGTGGAGCACAGTTTCAATTGAAACTGGCACACCACCCAACCCACCCGACGAAGCGGGAGCACAGTTTCAATGGAAACTGGTGTCAGCCCAAGAAGACGTTGGTTCGCTGGGCGAGGAGGCGGTACAGGGTTTGCTGGATGATCTCCCGGACCTGGTCGCTGAGGCTGAACACCAGCATCGGGTCGTCCGCCGCGCCCGCCGGGTACGACGAGGTCTCGATCGGCTCGCCGAACTCGATGTACCACTTCGACGGCAACGGCACCGCCCCCAGCAGGCCGAAGTGTGGGAACAGCGGCGTGACCGGGAAGTACGGCACCCCCAGCAACCGCGCCAGCGGCTTGATGTCCGCCAGCTTCGGGTAGATCTCCTCCGCGCCCACGATCGAGCAGGGCACGATCGGCGCCCCGGTGCGCAGCGCCGCCGAGACGAACCCGCCGCGCCCGAAGCGCTGCAGCTTGTACCGGTCCTTGAACGGCTTCCCGATCCCTTTGAAGCCCTCCGGCCACACCCCGACCAGTTCGCCGTTGGTCAGCAGCCGCTCCGCATCCGGGTTGCAGGCCAGCGTGTGGCCGGCCTTGCGGGCCAGCGCGCCGAGCATCGGCATCCGGAACACCACGTCGGCGCCGAGCATCCGCAGGTGCCGGGTCGCCGGGAGGTGGTCGTGCAGCGCGACGGTGGTCATCAACGCGTCCCACGGCAGCGTGCCGGAGTGGTTGGCCACCACCAGCGCGCCGCGTTCGGCGGGCACGTGGTGGCCGCCGATCACCTCAACACGGAACCACTTCTCGTAGAAGGGCCGCAGGAAGCGGAGGAACACCTCGTCGGTCAACTCCTGGTCGAAGCCGAACTCGTCGACCTTGTAGTCACCGAGCAACCGCCGCCGGGCGAACGCCAGCACGTCTATGACGGCGTCTTCCCACCCGGGCTCGACCGGCACCGACGGCTCGGACGCATCGAGCCGCTCCCGGTCCGCCGCACGCAGCGGGATCACCTGCGCATCCGCCATTCACGCCCCCACACCCGGCCGGGCACAAGCGCAGAACGCACGACTGCCGCTCATGCTGCCTCCGTCACCGATGCCTCGCCAACAGGTCTCCGACGCTGCGCTCCAGCGCCATGATGTTCTCCGGGTCGATCACCGGCCGCAGGCTCCGGCCACGAACGAAGTCGTCGAAGGCCTGCTGGGTGGTCCAGCGCGGGATGAACCCGAACTCCTCGCGGAGCTTCGTGGTGTCCAGTACCCGGCCGAAGTTGAGGTACCGCAACTGCTCCGGTGAGAAGTCAACCAGCCGGGCGTTGCGGAAGAACCCGGCCAGCGGCGACACGGCGGTGCTCGGCAACGGCATCGCGATGCGACCGGCGCGCCGGATCGCCTGCGAAAGCATCAGAACGCCCTCACCGGCCACGTTGAACACGCCGGGTCGATCCGCCATCGTCGCCCGCTCGAGCACCGCCAACGCATCCTCGGAGTGCACCATCTGCAGCCGCGCGTCGAAGCCGAGCACGGTCGGCACCACCGGCAGCGCGAAGTAGCGGGTCAGGCTCGCGTCTATGCGCGGGCCGATCAGGTTACTGAACCGCAGCGTCGTGATGTCCGCGTCGGGCCGCCGCCGGCCGAAGCCGCGCACGTAGTCCTCGATCTCCACCGCGTCCTTGGCGTACCCGGACGACGGCAGGTCCTTCGGCTCGATGTCCTCGGTGAACACCGCCGGGTCCCGCGAGCTCGACCCGTAGACCGCGCAGGTCGACCGGACCACCACCTTGCGCACCAACGGCGACTGCTGGCAGGCGGCCAGCAGCTGCATGGTGCCGATGACGTTCATCTCCTTCACCGTGGCCCGCCCACCGGGCCCGGAAGGGGAGTTGACCGCCGCGTGCACCACGGTGTCGACCTTGCCGTTCGCGATCACCTTGCCGATCAGCGGGTTGCGGATGTCGGCGCGGACGAACTCGGTGCGGCCCATCCGGCGCAGCAGATCGCGACCGGGCTGCACGGTGTCCACGCCGAGAACGCGCTCCACTGCCGGGTCGGCCGCCAGCCGCGCGGCGAGATATCCGCCCAGGAAACGGCTGACCCCTGTCACCAGCACGACATTCGGGCCCATCTGTCTCCCAGCCTTCTCCGGCACGGCCGCCGACTGCGATGCTACCGCCGACTGCGCCGGTCACCCGGCATTCGGAGTTACGGGACCGGGTCGGTTGCGCATCCGGCTCGAACCGGGCGCGAAAACACAACCGCCGCCGACCCAGCGGTCGACGGCGGTGCTCAGGTCACTTGCCCAACTTGCGACGCTGGACGCGCGTCTTGCGGAGCAGCTTGCGGTGCTTCTTCTTGGACATGCGCTTGCGGCGCTTCTTGATGACCGAGCCCATGCGGACTCCTTCACTCTTGACGGCAGTTCGAACGTCTCCCGCACCGGTGCAGCCGCATGAGCGCGCACACCTGGCACGACCAACCCAAAACTTTACCTGCCCAGGTCTTCGGCCCTTCCGCCGTGGTCCTCGAAACGCCTGCGGGCTCCTTCCACCCGCCGCCGCGCGGCGCCTCGGTTCGGGCCCGCGACGCTCGGGCCACGTCGGCAAGCCAACGGGCCCGCGGCCGATGACCTGGGCATTCAGCTCAGCCGGGCAGTCTCAGCCGGCGTTGTAGTAGGCGCTCTCCAGGTACGCGTGTACGTCCTTCTCCGCGACGCGGAACGATCGCCCGACCCGTGCGGCGGGGAGTTCGCCGGCGTGCACGAGCCGATAGACCGTCATCTTCGACACCCGCATCAACTTGGCGACTTCCGCGACGGTGAGGAACCGCACCTGACCCATGCTCGGCGGCGCCTGTTGGCTGGGTTCGGAGTTCGCAGACATGCTTCACCGTGCCCTTCGGCACGTGTCGCGCCGTCGGCTTCCCCTCCGACGGAAATCTCACGCACGTGCTCTATCGAGAGTAGCGGGACACGCGGGACACCTGCGATGGTCGAACGTCCCCCTTGCTCCTGAGTAGTTCGCACCATCTCCGACGACCTGCAGTTGAAGCGGGGCCAGGCGCCTGGGCCCACCCCCACAAGCGGGCTCTCAGACCGTGCCCGTCGGGGGCTCTTGGCGAGGGCAGTCCCCGAAGCCGCGCATTGCAGACCGGGCAGCGTCCGAGGTTCCGCCACCCGCACCGCCGCGCAAGACGAGTTCCGAGAAGGTTTCTGCCGCTCAGGCGGGTTCGTCGTCCTCGTGGGCCTTGCCGAGCTCGACGGAGCGGTCGCGAGCCGCCTCGATGGCGTCGATGAGCGCCGCGCGCACGCCGTGCTTCTCCAGCTCGCGGATGCCCGCGATGGTCGTACCCGCCGGCGAGGTGACCGCCTCGCGCAGCATCACCGGGTGGCCGCCGCCCTCGCGGAGCATCGCCGCCGCCCCGACCGCGGACTGGACGATCAGGTCCGCGGCGGTGGCCCGCGGGATGCCCAGCAGGATGCCCGCGTCGATCATGGCCTCGACCAGGTAGAAGAAGTACGCCGGGCCCGAGCCGGACAGCGCGGTCACCGCGTCCTGCTGGCTCTCCGGCACCCGCACGACCACGCCGACGCTGCCGAGCAGCTCCTCGACCAGCGCCAAGTCCGTGTCCGAGGCGTGCGCGCCGCCGGAGATCGCGCTCATCGCCTCGCCGACCAGCATCGGGGTGTTCGGCATGACCCGGACCACCGCGGTGCCTTCGGGCAGCCGGCGCTCGAACAGCTTCGTCGGCAGGCCCGCGCACAGCGACACCACGAGCTTGCCGCTGGGCAGGTTGGGCGCCATCTCGTTCAGCAGCGGCTCGATGTCCTGCGGCTTGACGGCGACGACGATGACGTCCGCGCTCTGCACCGCATCGGCCACGTCGGTGTGCGTGATGCCGTAGGTCTTGGTCAGCTCCGCGGCACGCGTCGGGAACCGCTCGGTGAACAGCAGGTCCGATGGGTCGCGCCCCGCCTTCAGCAGCCCCGACAGCAGGGACTCACCGATCTTTCCGGCTCCGAGTACGGCGATCGTCGTCATGCCGCTCAGGGTGCCAGACCACGCAGCGCATGCGGCACGAACCGCCAGTGCACGCTGCGCGACGAGCCCTGCCGAAAAGTCGTTTTCAGCCGCTATTGTGTCTGCCACCAGAGCGCCCGCCGCAGCCGAGCGATCTTTCGCGCCTGAGTGACCAGCCTGAAGGAGCTCTGATCATGTTCAGCACGATGCAGGACGGCCCCCTCTCGATCGCGCGGATCCTCCAGCAGGGCAGCGGACCGCACGGCGCGTCCGCCGAGGTCGTGACCTGGACCGGCGACGGGGCGCGACGCAGCAGCTACGCGGAGGTCGGCCGCCGGACCGCGCGGCTGGCGCACGCGCTGCGCGGCCTCGGTGTCACCGGCGACCAGCGGGTCGGCACGTTCATGTGGAACAACGCCGAACACCTGGAGGCGTACTTCGCGGTGCCGGCCATGGGCGCGGTGCTGCACACCCTGAACATCCGGCTGTTCCCCGAGCAGCTGATCTACGTCGCGAACCACGCCGAGGATCACGTCGTGCTCGTCGACTCGACGCTGCTGCCGCTGTTCCAGAAGCTGCTGCCGGAGCTGAAGACGGTGCGGCACGTGATCGTCGTGGGCGGCGACAAGGCTGCGCTGGAGGCACCGGCCGGGGTGGCGGTGCACGGTTACGAGGAGCTGCTGGCCGGGCAGCCGGACGAGTTCGACTGGCCGGAGCTCGATGAACGCTCGGCAGCCGCCATGTGCTACACCTCCGGCACCACCGCCAACCCGAAGGGCGTCGTCTACTCGCACCGGTCGATCTACCTGCACTCGATGCAGGTGTGCATGACCGACGGCATGGCCCTCGCGCAGTCGGACCGGTCGCTTGCCGTCGTGCCGATGTTCCACGCGATGTCGTGGGGTCTGCCGTATGCGGCGTTCATGGTCGGCGCAACGATGATCATGCCGGACCGGTTCTTGCAGCCGGACCCGCTGCTGAAGATGATCGCCGCGGAGCGCCCGACGATGGCCGCAGCCGTGCCGACGATCTGGCAGGGCGTGCTGCAGCACCTGGAGTCCGACCCGCACGACGTGTCCTCCCTGCGAGAGGTCGTGATCGGCGGGGCGGCGTGCCCGCCGTCGCTGATGAAGGCGTTCCATGAGAAGTACGACATCGTCGTGCTGCACGCGTGGGGCATGACCGAGACGTCGCCGCTGGGCAGCGTGGCCCGACCGCCGGTGGACGCCACCGAGGAACACCGCTGGACCTACCGCGCAAGCCAGGGGCGGCTGCCGACCGGGGTGCAAGGCCGGCTGGTCGGCGACGACGGTGTGGTGCTGCCGCGCGACGGCGAGAGCGTCGGTGAGCTGGAGGTTCGCGGGCCCTGGATCGCCGGGGCGTACTACGGCGACGACGACCCGGAGAAGTTCCGCGACGGCTGGCTGCGCACCGGCGACGTCGGGTACATCACGCCCGACGGGTTCCTGCAGCTGACCGACAGGGCCAAGGATGTGATCAAGTCCGGCGGCGAGTGGATCTCGTCGGTCGATCTGGAGAACAAGATGATGGGCCACCCGGCGGTTGCCGAGGCGGTGGTCATCGGCGTGCCGGACGAGAAGTGGTCGGAGCGACCGCTGGTGGCCGTGGTGCTGCGCGACGGCCACCAGGTCGACGCGGCCGAGCTGCGCGACTTCCTCGCCGGCGAGGTCGCGCGGTGGCAGCTGCCGGAGTACTGGACGTTCATCCCGGAGGCGCCGAAGACGAGTGTCGGCAAGTTCGACAAGAAGCGCCTCCGCAAGCAGCACGCCGACGGCCGGCTCGACGTCACCCACCTCACCTGAACCCGCCCCGCAATTTCAATTGAGCGTTTTCCAACCGCTTCTTGCGTTGCGGTGCGAGTGGCGGAACCTCAGCGGCCTTCTCTCCGGGATGCCGGAGTCGTGTATGACCAGCTCAATGGAAATCAGAGGTCCGATTTCCATTGAAATTGCGGGAGTTGTCCACAGCCTCCGGCGTGTCGTCGCCCGACACGCCGGAGGTCCGCAAGTTCCATTGAAATCGAATGTCTGATTTCCATTGGGCTTTTTTCATCCTGATCTTGGCTGGTCAGAGGGTGTGGTCGTGGGTGGCGTGGTGTGGGCGGGCTGGCCAGGGCCATGATCATTTATCAAGATCATCTGACGGTGGCCGTGGTCGCGGAGAAGATGTGACGATGATCATGGCCGGTTGGCTGCAACGAGAGTGCCCCCGGCGGGGTTGGGGAGTGTGTGAAAACCCAATCCAGCCCCGCCGAGGGCACCGAACCCATTGTGTACCAAGCCCAACTTCCCGTGTCGAGGGCCACGATCGACTACCTCGCCTCGCTGATCACCACGCACTGCAGGAAAATCCGCTCTCGCTGGCGCAAGGTGACCCCTGGTACGCAGGCGATCATCGTGCTCGCGGTGCTGCGTCACGACCAGCGGCTGCTGGACATCGCCGGCGGCAACAGGGTGTCGGCCTCGACGATCCGCCGCTGGGTGCTGGAGGTCATCGACCTGCTGGCCGCCCGTGCCCCGCGCCTGGACCGCGTCCTGAGCAAAGTGGCCCGCGGCGGGGGTGAGGTCGTGCTGCTGGATGGCACCCTGGTGCGCACCCAGCGCCGCACCGGCAAGAACAACCGGCGCAACTACAGCGGCAAACACAAAGCCCACGGCCTGCTGTTTCTCGCCCTCACCGACCACAAAGGCAACCTGTTGTGGTTCTCTGCGGCCAAACCAGGGCGGGCCTCGGAAGTCACCACCGCCCGCCACAACAACATCACCACCGCACTCCGGGACGCCGAACTCGGCGCGATGTGCGACCTCGGATTCACCGGACTGGAAGACGACCCCGACGAACCCGTGATCATCATCGGCCGCCGCGCCGCCCGCGCCCACCCGCTCACCGACGCCCAGAAACAAGCCAACCAACTCGTTGCCCGCGAACGCGCCACCTGCGAACACGGCTTCGCCGACCTCAAAAACTGGCGCATCCTCACCCGCCTACGCATGCACGCAGCCAACGCCACCCGCCTACTACGGGCCCTGCTGGTGCTGACCAACCTCGAAATCACCCGCTGACAAACGATCATCAAAAATGATCATCGCCCCTGACCAGCCCACACACACCCCACCCCACCCCGTCAACCCCCCACCACCAGAACAAACAGGATGAAAAAACCCCAATGAAATTGCGGGGATCAGGGGGCGATGGCGAGTTGGCGGGCCTGGCAGATCAGGCGGCCCACCGAGTCGACCACCGTGATGTCCTCGTCGAACCACTGGCCGTGCACCGCGCGGCAGTCCACCAGCAGCCGCAGCCAGCCGTTCGCCGGGTGCGCCCGCAGCAGGGCGGTGAGCTGCACCGTCGGCGCCCAGCCGAACCGGCCGAGGTTGAGCGTCACCGGCACCGTCAGGTCCCCGGCGACCAGCCCGAAAAGCAGGTCCGGCTGCGCCTCGCGGGGCTTGACCCACAGCCGCAGCCGCGGCTCGCCGGTGCCGCCGTTGAGAAAGTCCGCGGTGTTCGCGTCCAGCCGCATGTCGCAGACCCGCGAAAGCGCGAAGAACTTCCGGGCCTCCGTCGCAGCGAGGTCGACCGCGGTCGACGGCGGATTCACCGGCATGTCCGGCAGATCCGACCACTCCGGCTCCGTCTCGGGCACCTTGCCGAGGGTGGCCGTGGCGTCCACGCAGACCTGGCCGCTCTGCTCCAGCAGCGCGCGGGCCGACGTCACCGTCTTGCCCACCTTGAGCACCTCGGTCCGGACCAGCACCGGGCCGACCCGGGGCGGGCGCAGGAACTGCGCGCTGACCGACAACGGCGCCAGCCCGGTCGTGTCGCCGAGGGCGCGGGCCAGCAGCGCGAGCAGGTAACCGCCGTGCGGGCGTTCTCCGACGGCCCACTCCGGATGCAGGCTGGCGACGAAGGTGCCGTCGCCGAGCGGGCGCACCGAAGTGGCCGCCGCGAAGGGATCCAGGACCTCGGTCACGTGCGGTCCAGCGGACGGAAGCGCTCGGCAGCCGATGCGCGCAACGGGTTCATGGTCACCGATTCTAGTGACCTTCGAAGAAGTTGATCACTAGGCATCGGTTAGCCGGTCCGATCACCGGAAAGCGTGCGCGCGGAACGGGAATCCGACGACCGTGAGCACTTTCGGATGCTACCGCGCCGAAAAGCGCTCACGGGCCTTGAGACCTCAGGTCGCGTGGAGCGGCTCCAGGTGGAGCCGGGCGAACAGCAGGGCCTCGGACAGCAACGCCGCGCGCTGCTGGGGATTCCGCGCCTTGCGGGTGTTGATCTCCAGGACGACCGCGCCGCTGTACCCGTCGGCGGCCAGCGCCTCGCACACCTCCGCGCACGGCTGGTTGCCCTGCCCCGGCACCAGGTGCTCGTCCCGCGGCGCTCCGGTCCCGTCCGCCAGGTGCACGTGCGCCAGGCCGTCCTTCATCCGCTTCAGCAGCTCGATGGCGTCCACGTGCGCGGCGGCGGCGTGCGACAGGTCGAGCGTGTAGTTGCGGTAGCCGACCTCCGTCGGGTCCGGCGAAGGCGTGAACGCCGACAACCCGCTGCTTTTGCCGCCGCGCAGCCGGTTCAAGGTGCTCGGCGGACGGAGCGGGAACATGTTCTCCACCGCGACCGCGATCCCGCTGGTCTCCTCCAACTCCGCGACCAGCTCGCCGAACCGCTCGGCGTAGCGCTTCTGCCAGCGGAACGGCGGGTGCACGACGACCGTCGACGCGCCCAGTTCGCTGGCCACCACCACGGCCCGCCGCAACCGCTCCTCCGGCTCCGGCGACCAAACCCGCTGCGTGATCAGCAGGCACGGCGCGTGGATCGCCAGGATCGGCACGCCGTGCCGCTCGGAAAGCCGATGCAGCGCCGAGACGTCCTGGCTGACCGCGTCCGCCCAGACCATCACCTCGACACCGTCGAAGCCGAGGTCCGCGGCCATCTCGAACGCCGCCCTCGCCGGCTGCGGCCACACCGACGCGGTGGACAACCCGACCGGGATCCGGCCGGGAACGTCCTCGCGCGGTGGCGGTTGCACTGTCATCGCCTGCCAAGCATGACCAACGGTGGGTGGGTGGTGGCGCGCTGGTGGCTCACGAGTGGCTGAACAGCAGCAGCGCCGCTGGGGACACCGTGCAGAACAAGCCGACCAGCACCGCCAGCAGGATCGTCTGCAGATCGTTGGTGCGCAGGAACTTCCACGCGGTGAACACCAGCAGACCGGTGATCACCAGCGCCGCGCCCAGCGCGGCCAGCGCGTTCGTACCCCACAACCAGCGGAAGCCGACCCAGACCAGCCCGCCGCCGACCAGGCCCGCGACGCCCTGCAGGACCAGCGTGCCCCACACCTTGCCCGCGGAGGCGGGCTCTTCCTCTTCCTCGCTGTAGTCGTCCGCGTCGAGGCCGGCGGGCAGCTCAGGGTCGTAGTCCTCGTCCTCGACGAACTCGGCCTCGGGCTCGTCGTAGGAATCGAAGTCGTACGGGTCCTCCGGCTCGGCCTGCTGGTCCTCCTGCTGCGGCTGCGCTTGGGCCTGCTGCGGCTGCGGGTAGGCCAGCACAGCCGTGCCTTCCGCGTCGGGCTCGGCCGGGACCGGAACCCGCGGCAGCTGCTCCGTGACGCCCTCCGGCGGGGTGGGCTTCGGCGGAGCCGCAGGCGGCACAGCCGCAGGCGGAGCAGGCGGCTGTGCCGCAGGCGGCACTTCCTGCTGCGGTGCCGGGCGTCGCAGGGCGGGCTGCTGGATCGTCGCCTCGGCGTCGCCTTCCGGCGGGGCCGCGGGGGTCGGCGGGTTCGGTGTCTTGCCCTTGCCCTTGCCCGCGCCGGCGAACCGCTGTGCCCAGTAGCTCGCGCCGGAGGGCTCCTGCGCGGCTGCCGGTTCGGCGGGCGCGGGCTCCGGAGCGGGTGGCGCAGCAGGCGGCGCCGATTGTGGTGCTTGTGCGGTCGGCGGCTGAGCGGTCGGAGGCTGAGCGGTCGGCGGCTGAGCGGCCGGAGGTTGCGGTGCTGGAGGTTGCGGTGCTGGAGGTTGCGGTGCTGGAGGTTGCGGACCCGGCGTGTTCGGCGCGCCTGGACGGTGGCTGCGGCGCTGCGGCGGCTCGCCGTCCGGCGGCACGGCGCGCAGCTGACCGCTGTCCGACAGCACACGGTCGATGATCGCCTGCGGCGCGGTTTCGGTCGGGTCCTCGGCGCGCCGACGCCGACGCCGGGAACTCTTCTGCGAGCTGCCGCCGTATTCGGCCAGCAACTCCGCAACGGTGCGCTGGGTGGGCTGATCGGCCCCGCTGTCCCGACTCATCGCTCCCACCGTGCCCCGTGCTGCGTCTGGCGTCCAGTTCCGTTCGCGGACCCCGCCTCCGCGAGCCCGAGAGTTTCGCGGGCCTGAATGGCAGTGTGACCGTCTCCATTGGTGTGGTCCAGTCGCCGCAGGATCACACCCTCCCGCAACGCCCAGGGGCAGATGTCCAGCTCCTTCAGCTCCAGCGCCCGCATGGCGGCCTCAGCCACCAGCGCGCCGCCCACCAGCTGGTGCGCCCGCGCGCCGCTCACCCCATCGAGCGCGGCCAGATCGGAGGACGACATCCGGGTGATGAACGCCAGCAGCTGCCGCAGGCCGGTCTCGGTGAGGGTCCGCGGCATCCGCGGTCCCGCGGAAGCCGGCGCCGCGCCGGTCAGCCTGGCCAGCGACCGGAACGTCTTGGAGCTGGCCACCGCGCGGTCCGGGCGCCCCAGTTTGCGGAACCGCTTCGCAGTGGGCGCCAGTTGCCCCTGCAGCCATTCGCGCAGCTTCTTCACCTCGTCCTGCTTCGGCGGGTCGTGCAGCATCGTGCGGGCCAGCCGACCGGCCCCCAGCGGGAGCGACACCGCGAGGTCGGGCTGCTCGTCGATGCCGACCGCCATCTCCAGCGAACCGCCGCCGATGTCGAGCATCAGCAGGTTGCCCGCCGACCAGCCGTACCACCGGCGGGCCGCCAGGAACGTGAACCGGGCCTCGTCCTCGCCGGGCAGCACCTCAAGCTCGATGCCGGTCTCGGCGCGCACCCGAGCCAGCACCTCGGCGGCGTTGTCCGCATCGCGGATCGCCGACGTCGCGAACGCCATCAGCTCCTCGCAACCGGCCGCTACCGCCGCCTCCTGCGCGTCGGCGACGGTGCGGATGAGCTCCGCAGCGTCCTCCTCCGCGAGCCGACCGCCGTGCGAACCGATCCGCTCGGCCAGGCGCAGCACAGTCTTCTCCGATGTCATCGGGGTCGGATGGGCACCACGATGCGCGTCCACCACCAGCAGGTGGACCGTGTTGGATCCGACGTCGAGCACCCCTAGGCGCATGCCCGACAAATTACCGGCTGCGCACATGGCCCGGGGGCGAGGTGGGCAACAAACGGCCCACTCGACGTCCCCGCGCACGCCGCAGACCTGGCCGACCACGGCAGTAGTGCGTCACGTCACGCGGCCAACCTCACCTCCTCGAAGTGTCGAACCCTTCTGTCACTCTGCGTGCACGTCGTCCGGCGGCGGAACTCCGGTCGGCGCGGAAGCCAATCGATCTTCATCTTCGGGACTGGCCACCGCCCGGACCGCAACCGATACTGACCGACCGCTGCTCGGCGGAGCGGGACGATGCTCCACCAGGTCGCGCAGCGCCAGACCCACTCCAGCGGGCCGTACCGGAAGCGGGCCAGCCACAGCCGGCTCGAGTCGGGTGCGGAACGCTTGCGGTGGCGTTCGAGATCGGTTGGTTCACGGCATCAAGATTGCCCATTCCGCCCGAATCCACACATTGGCCGATCAGCTCGCCGACATCGGCCGATCGGTTGATCATCGGCGTTCCACACTCGGCCGAACGTCCGGCGGTACCGGAGTCGGCGCGCGCAGAAGCTGCCTGACCAGCACCTCGAAGCGCAGAAGAGCCCCCAGGGTCGTCCCTGGGGGCTCGTTCCGACTGCGCGATCCTCGCCGCTGTCGGCTCGGCTATCCCTCGAACTTGTAGCCGAGGCCGCGGACCGTGATCAGGTAGCGCGGGTCCGCCGGATCGGGCTCGACCTTCGAGCGCAGCCGCTTGACGTGCACGTCCAGCGTCTTGGTGTCGCCGACGTAGTCCGCGCCCCACACCCGGTCGATGAGCTGCCCGCGGGTCAGCACCCGGCCGACGTTGCGCAGCAGGTACTCCAGCAGGTCGAACTCCTTGAGAGGGAGGTTGACGTCGACACCGTCGACGGTCACCACGTGGCGCTCCACGTCCATCCGCACCGGCCCAGCCGCCAGCACCTGCGGCTGCAGCTCCTCCGCCTCACCGCGGCGGCGCAGCACCGCGCGCACCCGCGCGATCAGCTCCCGCGCCGAGTACGGCTTCGTGACGTAGTCGTCAGCGCCGAGCTCCAGGCCCACGACCTTGTCGATCTCGCTGTCCCGGGCAGTCACCATGATCACCGGCACCGACGAGCGCTGGCGGAGCTGCTTGCACACATCGGTGCCGCTCATACCGGGCAGCATCAGGTCGAGCAGCACGATGTCCGCGCCGTTGCGGTCGAACTCGTCCAACGCCTCCGGCCCGTTCGCGGCGACTGCCGCCGTGAAGCCCTCCTTGCGCAGCAGGAAAGCAAGCGGGTCGGCGAAGGACTCCTCGTCCTCCACGATCAGCACCCTGGTCACCGGACTCCTCCCGTTTCGACGGTTGTGACCCCGTCCGCACTTTCAGTCCCGGAGCGGGCGGCACTGCCCGCCGCGCGGTCCGCTGATGTCACCGGCTCTGCTGTGGCCGGCTGGCCGTCGGTCGTGCCGTGCCTGGGCACGCGAAGTGTGAAGGTGGAGCCGGTACCGGTGCGACTCCACAGCTTGACCTCGCCGCCGTGGTTCGCGGCGACGTGCTTAACGATGGCTAGGCCCAGCCCGGTGCCACCGGTGGCGCGGGACCTCGCCGGATCCACCCGGAAGAACCGCTCGAACACCCGCTCGTGGTACTCGGGTTCGATCCCGATGCCCCGGTCGGTGACCGCGATCTCCACGAAGTCGCCGGACAGCCGACGGCTGATCGACACCGGGCTGCCCGGCGGCGAGTACGACGCCGCGTTGTTGATCAGGTTGCTCAGCGCGGTCACCAGCAGGGTCCGATCACCGTCCAGCAGGTAGCCGGTGGGCTCGTCGACGGCGATCTCGATCCCGGCCGACTCGGCGGCCAGCCGGCAACGGCCCAGCGCCTCCTCGACCACGGCGTCGACGTCGACCGTGGTCAGCTCCGGCAGCCGCTCGGCGCCCTGCAGCCGGGACAGCGCGATCAGCTCGGAGACCAGCGTCCCGAGCCGGGTCGACTCGTGCAGGATCTTGGTGGAGAACCGCCGCACCTCGCCGGCGTCGTCGGCGGCGTCCAGCACCGCCTCGGCGAGCAGCGCGAGCGCCCCGACCGGGGTCTTCAGCTCGTGACTGACGTTCGCGACGAAGTCGCGGCGGGTGGCCTCCAGGCGCACCGAATCGGACTCGTCGGCGGCGTCGACGACGGCGAAGCCGTCGCCGAGCGGGCGCACCTCGCCGAGCACCGCGGCCGGACCGCGACCGCGCAGCGCGGTGCCTGCTCGGTTGAGCGGGGAAAGGTCGACGGGCACCGACTCACCGGCCAGCAGGGCCCGTTCGGCAGCCTTGCGGGCACGGGGGTCGGCCTGGTGGTCGCGGATGAGGCCGAGTTCGTCGGCCCGCGGGTTGTGCAGCACGACGTCGCCGAACTTGTTGAGCACGACCACCCCGCTGTCGCTGGTGTGAACCAGCCGCTGGAGCAGTTCGGCGACGGTCGGGCCTGCGGGCCTGGCGCGACGCCGGGATTCCCGAGCTGCGACGAAGCCGCCGACCGCGCCCAGTACGAGCGCGCCGATGATCAGGGCGGTACAGCCCAATGCGGTCACGTCAGCATCGTAAGCAAGCCGGGGTGGGGAAAGGCCAGTCTACGAGGGCGTTCAGTGATACCCGCGACACGAAAAGGGGGCTTCTTCACCTCTGCTTCACCCCCTGCTGGGAGCCAGTTCACGTACCGCCCGGTCGACCGTCGCGCTCCGTTCGCCACCCCGGCGAATTCTCGCCACCCATCACCCATCTAGGTGCGGAAAGAAGGGCACCCGCGATCCGGTTGATCGATCGCGGGTGCTCATCGCAGAACCGCTCGGGTCAGCGGCCCTGGTTGGCGACGGCTGCCGCGGCGGTGGCGGCGGCCTCCGGGTCGAGGTAGGTGCCGCCCGGGTTGATGGGCTTCAACTCGGTGTCGAGGTCGTAGCGCAGCGGGATGCCGGTCGGGATGTTCAGGCCCGCGATGTCGCTGTCGGAGATGCCGTCCAGGTGCTTGACCAGGGCGCGCAGCGAGTTGCCGTGCGCGGCGACCAGCACCGTCCGGCCGGCCCGCAGGTCCGGCACGATCGCCGACTCCCAGTACGGCAGCAGCCGGGCCACCACATCCTTCAGGCACTCGGTGCGCGGGAGGCCGGCGCCGAGGTCGGCGTAGCGCGGGTCGGCGTCCTGGCCGAACTCGCTGCCGAGCTCGATCTCCGGCGGCGGCGTGTCGTAGGAGCGGCGCCAGAGCATGAACTGCTCCTCGCCGTAGGTCTCCAGGGTCTGCTTCTTGTTCTTGCCCTGCAGCGCGCCGTAGTGGCGCTCGTTGAGCCGCCAGTCGCGGCGGACCGGGATCCAGTGCCGGTCCGCGACGTCGAGGGCGATGTTCGCCGTCGAGATGGCTCGCCGCAGCAGCGAGGTGTGCAGCACGTCCGGCAGCACCCCGCTCTCGCGCAGCAGCACACCGCCGCGCTTGGCCTCGGTCTCGCCCTTCTCCGACAGCGGGACGTCCACCCAGCCGGTGAACAGGTTCTCGGCGTTCCACGTGCTCTCACCGTGCCGCAGCAGCACCAGGGTCGCAGTCATAACCCCAGGCTATATAAGCCCTGTTTCCAGACTTGTCCTGCGTGGCGGCCGCCTCAGTCCAGGACGGCGTCGAGGGTGATCGTGATCCCGGTGAGGGCCGCCGAGACCGGGCAGATCTCCTTGGCCTTCAGGGCCGTCTGGTGGAACACATCCGCATCGATGCTCGGTACCTTCGCCCGCACGGTGAGCGCGATCCCGGTGATGGCGAAGCCTTCGCCGCGCGGACCGAAGCCGACCTCGGCGCTGGTGTCGATCCGCTCCGGCGGAGTGCCCGCCGCGGTGAGCAGACCGGACAGCTGCATCGAGTAGCAGGCCGAGTGGGCCGCAGCGATCAGTTCCTCAGGGCTGGTGCGCCCGTCGGGGTCCTCGGCGCGGGACGCCCAGGTGACCGGGAACTCGCCGACGTTGGACGAGTCGAGAGTGACGGTGCCGGAACCGTTCTTGAGGTCTCCGGTCCACTGCGTGGTGGCGTTGCGATCGGTCATCTCGCCGCTCCTCATCGGGTGCGCGGAGGCCGCTCCCCTCCGCCGCGTACACCCTCCCGCAGCGCGCAGCGACCCGCATTTTTCGTTGTGCGCTTCACCCGACAGTTATGTGATCACCGCAGGTCCGTGACACGAAAGTGGCGACAATCACCCACGTTCACGAAACGAAGGCTTATCGACTCCTATGCGTTACTTTTCGCTGAAAAATTCACACTAATGGAGGAATGCGGCGGCCTTGTGGCCGCTGCCGGACTCTGCGAAGTTGACAACGCTCTCCTTGATCGGCTCCCACGCACTCCCCGATCTCGCGAGAGCATCCGCGCGGCTCACATCCCCCAAAGAGCCGCGCCCCGCCGGGCCCAGGGTGCCCCCCGCCCACCGGCCCGCAGCGGGACCCCCACGCGGGGCGGCTCGTGCTCGTGACTCCCCCTCTCTCCCGAGCCGCCCCGCGCGGTCCCTCTTTTCGGTTTTCCAGACGCGTCTTGCGTAGCGGTGCGGGTGGCGGAACCTCAGACGCCGCCTGGACTGCGGGATCCCCGATTTACGTATGCCCAATACGAGGCTTCGGGGTTGTCCTCGCCAAGAGCTCCAACGGGTGGGCGCAGTCTGAGAACCCGCGGCGGTGCAAGTTGCGTGCGTGGGCTAAGCGCCTTCGGCGCTTGCGACGACTACCAAGGCGGCTCCGGCTGCGGTCGGCACGGCTCTGGTTCGGGTGTTGGCCAGGACCCGTGAGTGGTTTTTGGGGCTATCGCACCGAGAAACGCGCACGGGACCTGACCTGCGGGAACACCGGCTCTGGTCAGATGCTGGGCCTGCGGAGGGCCTTTCGGCGGCGGCGCAGGAGCCAGGCCGCCGTTCCCGGTACCGCGAGCACGGCGGCGAACGGCAGGATCGCTCCGAAGGCCGTCAGCAGGAACGCTCCGATCGACGACAAGGTCCGCCAGCCACCGAAGAGTCCCGCCAGGAAGCCCGTGTCGTCGGCGGCGACCGCGTTCGGGCGCTCCAGCCGCACCGTGACCGTGGCCAGCTCGACCTGGCCGGAAAGGGCCGCCGCGCGCCGTTCGAGGGAGTCCAGTTCGGTTTCCCGCGAGGTCAGCTCGCTCTCGATCGACACGATCTCGTCGACCGTCGCCGCGCGGTCCATCAGCACGCGCAGCCGCTGCACGCTCGTGCGCTGCGAATCGATCCGGCTCCGGGTGTCGACGAGCTGGTCGGTGACGTCCTGGGTCTGCTGGCTGCGCGCCGTGACCCGCCCCAGTCCGGACAGCTCGCCCAGCACCTGGTCCAGCCGCTCCGCCGGAACCCGCAACGTCATCGTCGTGCCCGACCGGTAGGCGTCCTCCTGCTGCAGGTAGCCGCCCACACCTTCGCTGCGCAGCCGCACCTCGGCGCCGACCCGCTCGACGTCGTCGACCTCGAGGTCCAGCTCCGCAGTGCGGATCACCTCGCGCTGGCCGATCGCCTTGCTCCGCGTGTCGTCGGACGTCGCGTCGGCGTTACCCGAGGCGCTGCGCTCCTGCGGGGCGGCAGGCGCCACGGCGCGCGAATCTCCGGCTGAGAGCGCCGAATCCCCCGCCCCCGAGGAACATCCACTCAGCAGGCCGAGCGCGACCACCGCCACGACCCGCCCGCATAATCGCCGCTTGCCCATTCCGTTCTCCTCCGCGTCGTTGTGAACACGGCGGAGACGGCGGAGAGCGATCTTCCGGTTGCACCGATGGCGACGAAGCCGGTCAGCTCATGCGGATCAGCGGTGATGCCTGGCCCTACGGCCGGTCGTGGAGGGGCTGGACCGGGCCGTCGCGTTCCACCAGATGCCGGAACGGCTGGAGGTTCGCCAGAGACTCGCCGCGCGACTCGCGCCAGCCCCACTCGCGCCGGATGGCGGTGGCGAAGCCGAGCTCCAGCAGGGTGTTGAAGTCTCCGTCGGCGGCCTCCAAGACCTGGCCGAGCACCCTGTCGAGCTCGTCGGAGGTCACCGCGTGCAGGCCGATCCGGCCCACCAGGTAGATGTCGCCGTTGCCGTCGATCGTGTAGTGCACGCCGTAGAGCCGGGCGTTGCGGCGAAGCAGGAACCGGTACACGTCCTCGTGCGCGTCGTCCGGCTGCCTGCACACGAACGCCTCGACGACCAGGGCGTGCTCGGCGACGATGAGCCAGCAGTTGGTCTGCAGCTTCTTGCTGCCGGGCAAGGTCACGAAGAACCGCCCCGCACCCTTCGGGGCGTACTCCAGCCCGCTGTCGTCCAATGTGGACTTGATTATCCCGTCGACGCTCACGCCGTCACCTCCCGGATGCGCAACTGCGCGTGGAAGGCCATCTTCGCCTGCGCGTAGGTGTCGAGCAGCGACTCCGTGGTGCGTTCCCACGCGAACCGCGCGGCGTGCGCGGGGGCGTTCGCCGCCAGCCGGGCGCGGAGCTGCGGCGCCAGCACCAGCGAGCCGAGGGCGTCCGCCCACTGCCCGGTGCCGTGCCCGTCCACCAGCAGCCCGGAAACCCCGTCGTCTACCGCGACCGGCAGGCCGCCGACGGCGGCCGCCACCACCGGCGTGCCGCAGGCCTGCGCCTCCAGCGCGACCATCCCGAAGGACTCGTTGTGGCTCGGCACCGCCACGACGTCGGCCGCCCGGTACACGTCGGCCAGCGCGACACCGTTGCGTGGCGGGAGGAACCGCACCACGTCGGTGATGCCCAGCTGCACCGCGAGCTCCTGCAGCGCCCGAGGGCGCTCCAGCCCGCTGCCGGACGGCCCGCCGACCACCAGCACCACCAGGCGGTCGCGGATCTCCGGGTGCCGCGCGAGCAGTTCCGCCGTGGCCCGCAGCAGCACGTCCGGGGCCTTCAGCGGCTGGATGCGGCCGACGAAGGCGAGCACCACGGCGTCCGGCGGCAGGTCCAGCCCGGCTCGGACGGCCTGGCGGTCGCCGGGGGTGAAGCATTCGAGGTCGACGCCGGGCGGGATCGTCACGACCTCGTCCGGATCGGCGCCGTAGCGGGTGATCAGGTCGGCTGCCTCGAACTCGGTGTTCGCCACCAGCACGTCCGCCTCGGCGACCACCTGCTCCTCGCCGAGCACCCGGACCCGCGGCTCAGGGCTGTCGCCCGCAGCGAGGTTGGCGTTCTTGACCTTGGCGAGAGTGTGCGCGGTGTGCACCAGCGGGACGCCCCAGCGCTCCCGAGCCAGCCAGCCGACCTGCCCGGACAGCCAGTAGTGCGAGTGCACGATGTCGTAGTAGCCGGGTTCGTGGCGGGCTTCCACCCGCAGCGCACCGGCGGCGAAGGCGCACAGCTGCGACGGCAGGTCGTTCTTGTCGAGCCCTTCGAACGGGCCGGCGACCACGTTCCGGACCAGGACGCCGGGGGCCAGCTCCGCGATCGGCGGGATGTCTGAGGAGGTCGCCCTGGTGAAGATTTCGACCTCGGTACCCGCATCGGCCAGCCGCTTGGCGGTCTGCGCGATGTAGACGTTCATGCCCCCGGCGTCGCCGGTGCCCGGCTGCTCCAGCGGGGAGGTGTGCAACGAGAAGACGGCGGCGCGGCGCGGCCGCATGCGTAACGTTCTGGAGGTCATCTGCTGCCCATCGCAAGCCGGTCGGCCCGAAGTTTTCGGACGCACGTCAACCCCGACACCGGCCGTGGCGGAAACATTCCCGCCACGGTGCCGAAACCATGGCATTCGCGGGCGGTGGTGGTCACACCGCTCACGACCCCGTCCGGGCCGACGTTCGACGCTACCGCCCTGGGGTCGCCGAACCGGAGGTCCGACGGCCCCGGGTGGCGCTACTCACACCGCCGTCGACCGGCCAGAACGCATCGCCAGGAGCACTCCGCCGACCTCGATCACCGCGGACACGGCGACCGCTGTACGCAGGCCATCGGCGGGAGGTGCTCACAGAGCTCGGGTACCCGGTGCGGCTGTCGATCGTCCGCGTGCTCGCGCACGGTGGGAAGCGCTCCTGCGGCGCGTTGCCGTCCCCGGTTTCGAAGTCGACCACGATCCACTGGCGGGTCCTCCGCGAGAGCGGCGTGATCTACCAGCGCCCGGCGGACCGCGAGATCTTCCTGACCCTCCGCTGTGGCGGCCTCGACGCCAAGTTCCCGGGCTTGCTCAAAGCGGTCCTCGACGCAGAGCCCGAGGACTGACCCCAGGCAAGCGAAAGCGGCGGTGGTCGCAATGACCACCGCCGCTGCCGTTCCGGCCCGTGAGCGTTTCTGGGGGCTATCGCACCCACAAACGCTCACGGGCACCCACCTGCTGAAACCTCGCGTCAGAGTGCCGACTTCTTGGTCCACTGGTCCCAGCTGAGGAGCCAGTCGTAGACGTCGAACTGCGGCGGCATCGAACTGGCCGAACCCGTCACCTCGATCGGGTCGCCGATCAGCGCGCTGTCGTAGTACGCCTTCGCATCCGCCGCACTGAGGTTGATGCAGCCGTGCGAGTTGTTGACCTTGCCGAGCGCGGCCGCGTTCTCCTGGTTCTCGTGGATGAACTCGCCGTGGTTCGAGAACCGAGCCGCCCAGGTCTTGCGCACGTCGTGGTAACCGTACCGGGGGTTGTCCATGATCTCCACCGGGTTCTTCTGCATGACCATGAAGATGCCGTTGGGGGTGTTCCGGCCCGGGTCGTACTCCTCGCCGTAGCTCGCCGCGTAGTTGGCCACCTGCTGGCCGTTCCGGATCACGACCAGCCGGTGGGTGCCCACGGCGGCCTTCACGATCTGCGACCGGCCGATGTCGAAGTCGGTGCTCAGGTCCGCCAGCCCGTACGCGTCGTCGCCGTAGGACTGGCCGTAGAGCTTGGCGTTCACGCTGACGTGGGTGTGCGCCGGCCAGTACTCCTTCGGCCGCCAGTCGACCTGCCGGTCCGACAGCCACGCCCAGGAGCCCTCCACCGGCACCGAGGTCTGCACGGTCAGCGCGCGCTGGATCGCCGCCTTGTCCTTGACCGGCTCGTCGAACTTCACGCTGATCGGCATCGCGATGCCGACCTCGGCGTTGTCCGTCGGGTTGATCGTGGCGCGGATCGTCTTCTTCGGCTGCAGCGTGCTGAACTCGCCCTGCACCGGCACCTGCTGGCCGTCCTCGCCGATGGCCTGGCCCGACCAGGAGTAGCTCTTGCCGTAGCCGAGCGACTCGGTGGCCTGCCAGGTCCTGCCGTCCTTGGACAGCTCGCCGGCGACCTGCTTGCCGTCGGCGTTGGTCAGCGCGATGGAGTCGAACTTGCCGCGGTCCACGGTGACCTTGATCGGCGCCGTCGGGTTGACCTCGCCCGCACCGGCGCCCGGTTCGAAGGTCACCTTGGCTACCGGGTCCGCGGGTTCCTGATCCTGCGGCGCGGGCGAACCGCAGCCCGAAATCAGCAGCAGTGCAGCCAAAGCCCCCGCCAGCGCAGCCCACAGCGACCGCAGCTTGGAACCACTCACCTTCTGACCCCGATCCCTTCTGAAATTGCCGCACGACCGTCCCTTTGCCCCGAACGCAAGGACGGTCGGCGAAAAATGATCCCTCGTACCCAGAGACGCTCGAGGGGCGGAAAAGATGTCCTGATCCTCCAGTGTGTCGTGTCACATCGTGGGGCGAACGAGAGCCCCCGCCGAACCGCCGTCCACGTGCGCCGGCCGGACGTGGTCGGATGGGAGCGGGCAATCGGCCGTTTCCCGGGAGGAAGAAGACGTGAGCACAAACTCTGCAGGTCGCTGGGCCGTGGTCACCGGGGCGAGCTCCGGCATCGGCGCGGCTACCGCGCGCCAACTCGCCGCCGCCGGTTTCCGCGTGGTGCTGGGCGCCCGGCGGCTCGACCGGCTGACCGAGCTGGCCGAGGAGATCGGCGGCACCGCGCTGCCACTGGACATCACCGACCCGGACTCGGTGGCGGCGTTCGTCGCGCAGGTTCCGGAATGCCACGTACTGATCAACAACGCCGGCGGCGCGAAGGGCCTGGCCAAGATCGCCGCCGCCGACGAGGACGACTGGCGCTGGATGTGGGAGACCAACGTGCTCGGCACGCTGCGGGTCACCAAGGCGCTGCTGCCCAAGCTGATCGCCTCCGGCGACGGGCACGTGGTGACGGTGACCTCGGTGGCCGCCTCGCAGGTCTACGACAACGGCGCGGGCTACACCTCGGCCAAGCACGCTCAGGGTGCGCTGCACCGCACGCTCCGCGGCGAGCACCTGGGCGAGCCGGTGCGGTTCACCGAGGTCGCGCCGGGTGCGGTGGAGACGGAGTTCTCCGAGGTGCGCTTCGGCGGCGACAAGGAGCGCGCGGCGGCGGTCTACCAGGGCATCACGCCCCTGACCAGCGGCGACATCGCGGACATCATCACCTTCGTGGTGACCCGCCCATCGCACGTCAACCTGGACTACATCGAGGTCAAGCCCCGCGACCAGCACTCGGCGACCCGAATGCACCGCCACGAGTGACCCACCAGACCGTCCGCAATTTCAATGGAAATCGAAGGTCCGATTTCCATTGAAATTGCGGACCCGATCGGCCGGGGGACGGTCTGATTACGGCTGAAGGGCACCTTCATGGATGACCGGCCTTCGGTTCTAGGGGTTGTCGCAACACCCGGACTTCGGGGATGTGATGGGTTTCGAGATCCGTCGAATCCGCCCGACTTGGCCGGTCGAAGGTGCCCTACACCCGTTCGGTCTCAGACGCGGATGCGTTGGTATTCGGTGCAGAGTTCCACGTCGAGCTCCGCCAGCACGTCGGCGATCGGGCTGGCGAAACCGAACGCGCCGCCCCGGCTGCCCGCCACGTGCAGGCCGATGATCCGCCCGCCCGGATCGATCACCGCTGCCCCGGCGTCCCCCGGACCGCAGAACCGCAGGTCCGCGGCGGTGATGCGGATCTGCTCCCGCAGCACCCGGACGCCCAGGGCTTCGCCGTGGTCAAGTCGCACGGTCGCATCGACCGAGGTGATGATGCCGACCGTCACGCCGGTGCCGAAGCCGTTCTTGCGGACCCGCTCGCCCGGGTAGGCCGTGGCGTGCCCGGTGACCGGCCCAATGCCGTCGACCACGCACGACGTCTCCGAACCGGGCGCGATGGCGACCGCGGCCGCGTCGACCCGGCCGGACAGCGCCGCCCGCGCCAGCTCGGTGTGCATCCGGCCGCCCTCCGGGTCGACCATCCGGTCGCCCACCGCCCAGGCGTCGTCCAGACAACCCACGTCGAAGGTGGTCAGCCCCATCGGCACCACCGTCGGCGAGGTGCCGGTGACGATCGCCCCGAGCGTGCCGATCCGGCGGTACTCGCCGGCGTTCGGCACCGCGGGCGGCGACAGGTGGACGGCGCGGCACGGCACGATCCCGCTGCCGCCACGCACCACCCCGGCGCGCTCGCTGCGCGGCTGGCACGACGCCAGCGGCTTGTCACGGGCGCAGTGGATGTGCTGCAGGACCGGCTGCTCCTCGATGACGTCCGTCGGGATGCCGAAGATGTCACTCGGGACGCAGGTGCCCGCGCCCAGCTGCTCGCGCGGAATCTTGCGGATCACCGACACCACGATGACCTGCTGACCGGTGGGCTCTCCCGCGCGGTGCTGCACACCGATGTCCACGGCAGTCACCCCGGGCAGGTCCAGGAGCTGGTCCTCGACCGCCCGCTTGATCGGGCGTATGACCGCCCGGTCTCTAAGCTCCCTGATGCTCAGCATGGTGGCCCCCTCCACCTACACCATTTAACACTCAGGGTTACGCATCAGTCACGAAGAGTCACTCTTACGGCCTTTCGGCTCTTCGGCTGCTACAGCGAACAGTCCACCAACACAGGCTCGGGTGCCAGCGAAACGCCGAAGGCCACGCGTACTCCGTCCCGAACTTCACGCGCAAGAAGTAGCAGGTCGCGGGTCGTCGCGGCGCCGCGGTTGGTCAGTGCGAGGGTGTGCTTGGTGGACAACCTCACCCGACCGACGGGGCCCGGATGCCCCTTGGCGAACCCAGCCCGCTCGATCAACCACGCCGCGGACAGCTTGGTCCGGCCGTCGTCCCCCGGGTACTGCGGGATCCGCTGGCCGGGACCGACCTTGGCGACGATGCGGGCTAGCACCTCGGGCAGCTCGTCGGCGCCGACGATCGGGTTCGTGAAGAACGAGCCGGCGCTCCAGGTGTCGTGGTCGGCCGGGTCGAGCACCATGCCCTTGCCGCGCCGCAGCGCCAGGACCGCTTCGCGGGCGCTGGCCACGTCGACCTGCCAGCCGGGTTCAGCGTCGAGCGCACGTGCGAGCTCGGCGTAGCGGATCGGGGCCGACCGGCCGCCGTCGCGCAGCAGGAACCGCGCGCGCAGCACGACCGCGGCGTCGCTGTGCTTGAGCACGCTGTTCCGGTAGGTCAGCCCGAGCTCGCTGGCCGGGACCGTGCGCACGCGTCCAGTGCTGCGGTCCAGCAGGTCGGCCGAGACCAGCAGCTCGGAGACCTCGACGCCGTAGGCGCCGACGTTCTGCACCGGCGTCGCCCCGGTCAGGCCGGGGATGCCGGACAGGCATTCGAGCCCGGCCAGTCCCTGGCGGACCGTGTCAGCCACGACCTCGTCCCAGTCCTCGCCGGCCTCCGCGGTGAGCTGCACCAGCCCGTCGCCGACGCTGTCGTACTGGCGTCCCTTGGTCGCGATCCGCACCGCGTGCCCGGCGAAACCCTCGTCCGCCACCACGACGTTCGAACCTCCACCGAGCACCAGCAGCCGCTGCCCGGCCGAATCGGCGGCCCGCACCGCGGCGGTCAGCTCTTCGGGGCGGCGGGCGATCACCAGTTCCCTCGCCGGGCCGCCCAGCCGCAGCGTGGTGTAGTCGGCCAGCGGCAGGTCACCACCGCGTTCACCGGCGTGCGCGCCCGACAACAGAGTGTCGTCACGCACTTCTTCGGCACCGGACGTGGAGGGGTTCACGGTTGCCAACGGTAACCTCCGCTGCATGGCACGCCGCATCGAGCACCGGAGCACCTCCGAGTGGCCCGCCGCCCGGGTGTACGAGGCGCTGATCGACATCGATTACCTTACCGACCGGCTGGCGGAGATCGGCGGCTCGAACGCGGCGCTGCTCCAGCACGTCACCACCGAGGACGGCGCCCGGTTCCAGGTGCGCCAGGGGGTGCACGCCGACGCGTTGCCGTCGGTGGCCCGCACCGTCGTCGGCGACGATCTGAAGATCGACCGCAGCGAGTCGTGGCGGCGGGAGGAAGAAGGGCACTACACCGGCGAGATCGCCGCCGAGATCGCCGGGGCGCCCTGCTCGATCACCGGCTCGATGTGGCTGCGCGACCTGGCCGAACCGGCCGGGTCTGCGGTCAGCGAGTTCGTTGTGTCCGGCAGCGTCCGGGTCAACGTGCCGTTCCTGGGCGGCAAGCTGGAGGACCTGATCGTCGACCAGGTGCAGAAGTTGCTGTCCGACGAGGAGAACTTCACCACGGATTGGCTGGCCCGCCGGGGATGAATTCGGCCCCGAAGAAGCGGGCGCCCCGGCTCGCGGCCGGTCGGGCCCGGGCCTTGGGCATGCCCACCCGGGGCACCACCAACCCGAACCGGCTGCGGCGCATCGACCGGTGGATCGCCGGCACCCCATGGGTCGCTCGCGCGCTGCGCGACGCCGCCGAGCCGGTCGTCATCGACCTCGGCTACGGCGCCACCCCGGTGACCACCGTGGAGCTGGCGGCCCGGCTCAGGCCGCTGCGCCCGGACGTGCGGGTGGTGGGGCTGGAGATCGACCCGGACCGGGTCGCGGCCGGCAAGCTCGTCGTTGATCCGCCCGCGCTGGAGTTCCGCCGCGGCGGGTTCGAGCTGGCCGGGCTGGCCGCCGGGGTGCGCGACTTCCCCGGACCCGCGCTGGTGCGGGCGCTGAACGTGCTGCGCCAGTACACCGAGCCCGAGGCGTGGAAGGCGTGGGACGAGCTGTGCTCCCGGCTCGCGCCGGACGGGTTTCTGGTGGAGGGCACCTGCGACGAGATCGGGCGGCGCTGCTGCTGGGTGACGTTGGACCGGGGCGGGCCGCGGACCCTGACGCTCGCCTGCCGGCCAGCCGACATCGAACGGCCTTCGGACCTCGCCGAGCGGCTGCCCAAGACCTTGATCCACCGCAACGTGCCGGGCGAGAAGGTGCACGCGATGCTGGGCGAGCTCGACGTGTGCTGGGCGAAGGCGGCCCCGATGGCCCCGTTCGGGCCGCGCGCCCGGTGGGCGCACGCCGCGCAGTTGTTCGCGGAGCTGGGCTGGCCGGTGCTGGACCGGCGGCGGCGGTGGCGGTTGGGGGAGCTCACCGTCAACTGGGCCGCGATCGCGCCCTGAAAATTCTCGTCCGATCACGCTCGGAGCTCTTACGGTTGGGACATGGATAGCGACTTCCACCTCCGCGCGTTCCAGGACCAGGCGGCCGCGTTCCGCAGCGCCGTAATGCAGGCCGGTCCCGACGTCGAGGTGTCGACTTGCCCGGGTTGGGACGTCCGGAAGCTCGTGCGGCACCTCGCCCGGGTGTATGCGATGGCGCGCCTCTCGCTGGCTCTGGGACCGGACAGCGACCGGCCGCAACCCCCACGTCCGCCCGCGGAGTTCGACGACGCGCTGGCCTGGTGGGAAGACCAGCTGGCGGCCCTGCGCCACGAACTGTCCACTTCGGACCCCGATCGCCCGGTGCGGGCGTTCTTCCCCGGCGGCACGGCGCGTGCCTGGGCCCGGCGGATGGCCCACGAGACGGCGATCCACCGGCTCGACGCGGAGCACGCGCTCGCCGGGCTCGGCCCGGACCACGTGCACGAGCTGATCTTCGATCCGGAGCTGGCCGCCGACGGCATCGATGAGCTGCTGACCGTGTTGCTGCAGGTGCCCAGCTGGGCGGAGCGGGAGAGCAAGGGGAGGGTGCTCTACCACGCTCCCGACGCGGGCCGCGCGTGGTTGGTCGAGTACCGGCCGGGCCTGCCGCCGCAAGCCGGGGCGCCGACGGACGCCGCACTGGAGGTCGACGCGACCGTGGCGGGCACCGCAGACGCGGTGTACCGGCGGGCCTGGGGCCGCCCAAGCACGGCCCTGGTCACCGGTGACGCCGCCCTCGCAGCCCTCACCTCCGGTCTCTGACATCGCACTCTGGAGCACCGTTTCCGCTGCTGGAGTACGTGAATGCTTGGCTGCTATAGAGCGTGTTTGAGAACTCGTTGTGCATGTACCTGGCTTCGCTGGTGAAGCGAACGGACTGTTCACTTCGTTAGGAGCCTGTTGCAAAATTACGCCCACCACGCCCCACCACGGACCGTGATCGATCGATCACGGCTGAGATGGCCACTGGCGGACAAACGGCGGCGATCGAGACTGATTTGGTACTTCGGTTCAGCCGTTTTCGCCGAAAACGCAACAGGCTCATAGCTTGGGTTTTAACCTTTGGGTGTTGTTGTGGCCCCGGTTGATCATGGGAACAGCCCTTGGGTGATCATGCTTCTGACGAAAGAAGAAGATCAACCAAGGGCTGTCGTGATCAGTGTGCAGGATGACCGCCAGGCGGTCGAGTTCGGGGCTGTGACCGGGTTCCGGGATGGGTTTTACCGGTGTCTGTCGGCTCGGGCGGATGCGTTGTTCGTGCTCTGCGATGCGGTGTCCTGCGGTGAGCGGCCGGTGACCTCGTTGGTGGAGTTGTCGCTGTCGCCGGTGTTCCGGCGGGGGCATGGCGCGTTGTACGACGCGTTGGCGGCCGGGGAGATCGACGCCGCCGGGGTAGGGGATGTGCTGGTGGATGGGTTGCCTGCCGCGGCGGACGAGGGACCGCTTCTGTTCACCGCTGATGTGACCGTGTGCCCGCGACCGGATGCGGAGTGCTCGGCGGATCGCGGTCACTGTCATACGTCGTGTCGCTGTGACGGTGACCGTAAGACGATCCCTGGCTGGAACTATGCGTGGCTTGCGGGCATCCAGTGGGGTCGTTCGTCGTGGGTGTCGCCGGTGGATGCGGTCCGGATGGATCCCGACGATGATCTCGTGGCGGTGACCGCCGCCCAGATCCGGGAGTTGGCTACTCGTCTGCGCGCCGCCGGGCGCACGGGTGGAGCGGGCCGCCTTCCACCGATGGTGGTGATGGACTCTGGTTATCCGGCTACCGCGATGACCGACGCGGTGTCTGATGTGGACGTGCAACTGCTGATCCGTCTCGACCGTGACGATCGGGTGTTTCACCGCCCACCGCCGCCGCGGGTGCCTGGCAGGACCGGGCGGCCACCGAAATACGGCGCCCGCTTCGAGTGCGCCAGCCCCACCAGTTGGCACACCCCGGACGCCACGCTGACCGTGGACACCGACCGCTACGGACGGGTTGAGGTGCATGCCTGGTCCGGGCTGTCGCCGAAGATCCAAGCCCGCGGCTGGTTCGCCGACCGTAGCGAACTACCCGTGGTCACCGGCACGGTCGTGCACGTCCGCGTGGAACACCTGCCCGACGGACGCGCCCCGCACAAGGACCTGTGGCTGTGGTGGGCCGCCCCCGAGGGCGTCCCACTGGATCTGGACATGCTGTGGCGGGTCTACCTACGGCGGTTCGACATCGAGCATTTCTTCCGTTTTGCCAAGTCGACCTTGGGCTGGACCGCGGCGAAAACCCGCACACCCGCCCAGCAGGACCGGTGGACCTGGCTGACGATCGCCGCCTACACCCAACTCAGACTCGCCCGCAACCTCACCACGGACCTGCGGCGTCCCTGGGAACGACGCCCCGAGCCAGACCGGCCGTTAAGCCCGCACCGGGTACGCCGCGGGTTTCGCCACATCCATGATCGTCTCGGGACCCCCGCGCGTGTGCCGAAACCCACCCGGCCCGGCCCAGGGCGGCCCCCAGGCTCCCGCTCCGGTCCTGCTCAACGCCATCCCGTCCGCAAAAAAACCGAAAAAACGGACACCCGGCAACCCGCCGGAAAGAAGCAAGCAGGTTAAAACCCAAGCTTAGGCGGGACAAACGGTCCGTTCGCCTCATCCACCCAACCCCGGACACCGGGTCGCTGGTGTGAAGCGAACGGACCGTTCGCGTCAATAGGCGGGACGAACGGTCCGTCCACTCACACCGGCTATGCCCTGGATAGTTCGGGGGCTCCCCGGCCGATGAGGGCACCCGAAGAGCCTGGGCGCTTCACAGACACGAGCGGCCCCACAACGACGCCGCGCCACATCCAAACCAGCCACTCCTGCGCCCGAAAGCACTCATAGCCCCTGACCAGGTGAAACAGTGCATCCCAGTGGGTGTGCCACGGTTCGGCCGGTTGCCGGTACGGCCTTTGCTACCTGCGATAATGACCGACCGTGAGCCCTTCCGAACGTCGTTTCGTCATCAGCCTGGGATGCCCGGACCGCACCGGGATCGTCGCCCGCATCGCGACCTTCATCGCCGAGCACGGCGGTTGGATCGTCGAGGCCGGCTACCACACCGATATCAACACTGGCTGGTTCTTCACGAGGCAGGAAGTCCTGGCGGACTCGCTGCCGTTCGGCATCGACGAGCTGCGGCGCCGCTTCACCACCGTCGCCGAGGAACTCGGCAGCCGCACCGACTGGCGGGTCACCGACACCGGCGAGCGGCGGCGCGTGGTGATCCTGGTGTCGAAGGAAGGTCACTGCCTGCACGACCTGCTCGGCCGCATCGGCTCCGGCGAGCTCGACGTCGATCTGCGCGCGGTGATCGGCAACCACCCAGATCTCGGCCCGATCACCGAGGCACACGGCATCCCGTTCCACCACGTGCCGTTCCCCAAGGCCCCCGAGGCGAAGGCCGCGGCGTTCCAGGAGGTCCGGAAGCTGGTGGACGACCACGACCCGAACGCGATCGTGCTCGCCCGTTTCATGCAGGTGCTGCCGCCCGAGCTGTGCGAGGTGTGGGCCGGTCGGGCGCTGAACATCCACCACAGCTTCCTGCCGTCGTTCGCCGGAGCCCGCCCGTACCACCAGGCCTACGAGCGCGGCGTGAAGCTCATCGGCGCGACCTGCCACTACGTGACCGCGGAGCTCGACGCCGGGCCGATCGTCGAGCAGGACGTGATCCGCGTCGACCACACCGACGACGTGTCCGACATGGTCCGCAAGGGTCGCGACGCCGAGAAGCTCGTGCTGGCCAGGGGTTTGCGCGCACACCTCGAAGACCGGGTCCTGGTCCACGGCCGCCGCACCGTCGTCTTCTGATCCGGTGGCCAGGCGCCTTGGGAAGGGGGAGGGGCTGACAGCACGACGTCAGTTGGGCGCGTCGACCAGCATTGTCGGGGTGTGGGAGCGGTCACCGAGCCACTTCCCTACCGGCTCGGAGACCCACCGCACCAGCGTCACGATGTCGGCATGGATCTCTGACGGGCTGCGCCGGATCGTCGTGCCGGGGATGCGCACCCCAGCGACGACCGGTTCGCAATGCGCGATCCGGTTACGCAGGGCGTAAACCCGGTGGGCAACCGCGTGCACGTCGCCGCGGATCCCCGTCGAGTTCGGGAACGCGTGGCGCAGGGCGGGCCGCCACAGGGTCGCGTCGTAGTAGCGACGCTTGCGCAACGGCTTCTTGCCAACAAAACCGCCAGCTTCCAGCAAGTGCACCCAGAACCCCATCGCCAGCTGCGCGACCAGGTGACCGGGTGGGCTGTCCGCGCCGCATCGCCCGTCGGCCCACGCTTTGCGACCGCGGCCTGTCCGCGTTCGTCGAGCAGCTGCTCGTCGGCCCACCACCGCTCCCCGTATCTCTCGGCGAGCCGGTCGTTCATGGCGTTGCGCAGCACCACCTCGGCCACACCGAGATCGCGATGAAAGCTCGCCGCGAGGTCACCACCGAGTAGGTACAGATCAATGGGCGAGCGGCCCCAGAGCGGTGCATGCCGGTGGTAGGTGCCCAGCCGTTCAGCGGACAGCAGCTTCCTCAGCTCATCCTGCACGGCAGTGTCCTAGCCCACTGCGGTGTTCTACCACCACGATCACCAACGGCCGGTTGGAGGGACAGCCGATCCTGGCGCTGGCGTATCGCCGCGCGATACTGATCTGTCCGATTCTCGTATCGATTCGCGATACGGTTTGCTCGTGATTCGATCTGAATCGAAGTCCCCCGGTTAGCCAGTACCTCAGATACGCGCCGGGGGTTTTTATTTGCCCAGGCACAGAAGCGGCCGTGGTAGCTGGACGGCGAGCCGGGACTGCAATGGCCACTGCGCCATCAGGATGGCATCGCGACATACCAACCCGCCTCTTACCTGGTCAGCGGGCGAATTCCGCACCCGTTTCTGCGCGCGCACCTCGAAGACCGGGTCTTGGTCCACGGCCGCCGCACCGTCGTCTTCTGATCCGGTGGCCGGGCGCTCTGGGAGGGGAGGCCAGCGCCCGGCCACCGGGGTTGGGCCGCTGCGGCGGGGTCGGGGGATGGGGCACCGCAGCGGCCCGTTCTTGGGGGGTGTTGATCAGATGCGCAGGTGATGTCGCCCGGTGGGCTAATCGGGGTCGCGCGTCGGGAAAGCCGGTATGGGCGGAGGCTCCCGCTCGGCGCGGCGTTCGGCTTCGACGTCTGCGATCAGGTGCCAGACGGTGTACCCGCCTTCGGCGCCTCCGGCGTGTTGGGCTGTGGAAAGCGAGAACCCGGGCACCGGAACGCGACTGACCAGCATGGCCAGGATCAACACGTTGAAGAGGACGAAAGTGGCCAACTGAAGCCAGAACATGGATTTTCCTTCCGAAATCGTTTGCAAATTCAGGAAAATCAGGCGTTGTCGCGGTCGGCGAGGATGCGCCAGCAACGCATGCACGACTCCCCGCGTATCCAGTCCACTTCGGACCGATCGTGCAACTCCGCCGCGTTGGGACTCACCGAACAAGCAGGGAAGATCGTCCTGAGTTGAAGGAGGACCGTTCGCATGGCCATGAGCCCGACAGTACGGAGCCGTCGTTTGGGATCGCAGCTTCGCGATTTACGCAGCAACGCCAACATCCGGGGCGTTGAACTTGCCAAGGCTGTGGGCGTCTCCCAGTCACACCTGTCGCAGTGTGAGAACGGACGTGCCGTCCTCACATCGAAGCAGCTTGAAGCGGCGATCGACTATCTCGAACCCAAGGAACATCAAACCGAGTTGCTTCGCGAACTTCGCAAGGATGCCGCGAAGAAGGGCTGGCGCGACTTCAGCGATGTCTTGCCGGAGCAGGTCGAAGTGTTGATCGGGCTTGAGACCGAAGCGACATGGCTCAAGACGTTCGAGGGTGGCGTAATCCCAGGATTGCTACAAACGAACGCCTACGCCGATGCAGTGATCAGTGCTGCGACGCCGTACGTCCGCCCGCAGGACATCGAACGCCGAGTTGATCTACGGATGCGGCGGCAGCGACGCCTCAAGGATCCGGATTGCAAACTGACCGCCGTGATCGGCGAGGAAGCGATTCGCTACCAGGTCGGTGGTCGTCAGGTCTTGCGTGACCAGTTGCTGCACATCGTCAAGGTCGTCGAGAAGCACGACGTGACCGTCCAGGTGGTGCCTTTTACCACGGGCGCTCACCCGAGGCGTGGGGAGAACTACATGATCTTGTCATTCCCCGAGCAGACAGATCCCGAGGCTGTGTACCTCGAAACATTGACTTCGTGGGCGTTTCGGGAGAAACCTCATGAAGTACGCGCCTACAACCACACGTTCAACGCGGTGACGGCCCTAGCTCTCTCGCCCCGGGAGAGCACGGAACTGATCGCACGCACTGCCGAGGAACTCAGGTGATGACTCACAAGCCGTTAGCCGTCGATCTTGCATCCATGAGCTGGCGCAAGTCCAGCCGCAGTAATGGGACTGGTAACTGCGTCGAAGTGGGCTGGCGAAAGTCAAGCTACAGCGGGCAGTCCGGGAGCTGCGTCGAGGTCGGGCAGGTTGTTGACCTCGTCGGGATGCGGGATTCGAAGCTTGGGGACGCCAGTCCCGTGCTGACCGTTTCCCGGGCTCGGTGGGCCGACTTCGTCGCCGCCGTCAAGGTGCGGGGCTTCCAGTGGTCGTGAGTGCGAAAACCGGCAAGAACCCGAATTACCACTCACGAGCGTCACCGGCCTAGGCCCTCCAGGAGTTCCGCTCCCGGGAGCTGGGCCAGGATCTCGCCCGGCATGATGATCTTGCTGCGGCGCAGCCCGCTGCCGACGACCACCGCCGGGGCCTTGGCCACCTCGGGATCCACCAGGATCGGCCAGTCGGCGGGCAGCCCGAACGGCGTGATCCCGCCGTACTCCATGCCGCTGAGACGAACCGCGTCGTCCATCGGCGCGAACGACGCCTTACGCACGTCGAGCCGCCGCTTGACCACGCCGTTGACGTCGGCGCGGGTGGTGGCCAGCACGACGCACCCGGCGTAGCGCACCTCGCCTGCCCGCTTGCCCGCGACGACCACGCAGTTCGCCGACAGATCCAGGGGCGAGCCGTACTGCTCGCAGAACGCGGCGGTGTCCGCCAGCTCCGGGTCGATCTCGGTGACCCCGACCCGCTCGTCGTCTAGCTCGCGCACCGCCGCCGCAACCGGCTCGGCGAGCAGATCGAGGTGCTCCAGCGCCGAGCTCACGTCCAGCGTTCCGGCTGCCACAGACCAATCAACACCCATGCCCCCGACAATACGAACCCGCCCGAACTCGCCGGACGCGGGTTCAGCGCAGGAAGTCCGCCAGCAGGCGGCGCAGCTCCCGGCGATGCGTGACCATCGGCGCGGTTGAGGACAGGATCTCCAGCCGGGCACGGACGAAGGCGGCAGCCACCGCCTTGGCGACCTCGGCCGGGTGCAGCGGATCGTCGGTGGCGCCGATAACCAGCACCTCCGACCGGACGGCGGCCAGCGCGGCGGGGTCCGGGACCGGGACCTGCTCCGGCAGTTCGCGGAGCGCGTCTTCGAGCCGCAGCAAGGCCTCAGCCCGGCGGTCGACGTAGTCGCCGACCTCGATGCCTGCGGGGATGTCCGCGGCGACGATCTCGCGCAGCGCCTCGGGTCCATCGGCAACCGCGGCCGCGAGTCGCTCGAACGCCCAGGTCGCGGCCACCTCGCGAGGCCGGTCCAACGCGGCGGGCAGCAGCAGCGCCAACCGCTCGAACCGGCCCGGATGATCTGCGGCGATGCGGGTCAACGCGCCCGCGCCGAGCGAGACACCGACGGCACGGGTCGCCTCGACCTCATCAGCCACGGCGAGGACGTCTGCCGCGACCGAGGCGTAGTTCCAGTAGCTCGGGGGCGCATCGGGGGCGCTGCCGTGGCCCGGCAGCGTGATCACGACGCGCGTTCCCGGAAGGCCGGAGGCCGGAATGCGCGCTTCGCCTTCGGTCGCGCCCAGCCCGTGCACGACGAGGGTCACCGGGGACCCGCGGCCGTGCGCCGCCCAGCGAGCCCCCACTACCAGGACCGTCCCTGGATTTCCTTCACCTTCGGCCGGACGTCGACGATGTAGACCAGCGAAGCGACCAGCCCAGCGATCCAGATGATCGTGTACGGGCCCTGCATGCTGAAGATCAGCACCAGCGCGGCGGCACCCGTGATGCCCATCCAGGCCAGCTTGTTCAGCTTGTCGACGGCGGTGAAAGCGTCCGCGCGCTGCAGCGCCGCGTGCGCGAAAGCGAATACCCCGACCGGGATGCCCGCAATCCAGATGATCGTCAGGATCCAAAGCGCCAGCTCCACGTCGTCTACCCTACGTGGTCGCCGGGACCGCGGGCATCCGGTCGGACGGTCAGCTTTCGGTGGACTTGGTGGTTGAGGACTTCTTCGCGGCGGCCGACTTGGTCGTGGTCTTGCGCGCAGTGGTCTCCGTGGCCGTGGTGCTCTTCGCCGCAGGCTTGGCGGCAGGGTCGTCCGCGGCCTTGGGGGCGGTCTTGGGCTCCTCGGCGGGCTCTTCCTCGGTCTTGCCGAACGGGCGACTGACCTTGCCGAGCACGTCGTCGGCCAGGTCGCGGACCTCGTCGACGGTCTCCTCGACCTTGCCCTGCGCGGTCCCGACCTGGTCCCAGACCTTCTTGACCTGCGGCTGGTCCTGCAGCCGGTGCAGCGTCTCCTCGCCGCGCTCGGCCAGGTAGTCGTAGAGCTGCTTCGCGGTCTGGCTGTAGGCGTCGACGCGCTTGCGCAGCTCGGCCGGGTCGAACTTGTCGCGCAGTTCGCCGAGGTCGCCCGGCAGTTCCTGGCGCGCGGCCTCGGCGCGCTCGTTGAGCTGGCTGCGGACCTTGTTGACCGCCTCCAGCAGGGCGTGGGCGGCGAGGTCGCCGGCGCCGAGCGCGGCGAGCAGCGGGGTGCGGGCCTGCTCGACGGCTTCGCCGAGGGCCTGCGCGGCCTGCTCGCGCACCTTGGTCACGTCTTCGGTCTTCGGGAATGCCGGCATGGCGGTTACTCCTCGGGTTGCTCGGTGTCCCCGTCCGCCGCGGTTTCGCGTTCCCGCCGGAACGAGGCGTAGATGTCCAGAAGCACTTGTTTCTGCCGCTCGCTGAGCTCTTGGTCGGCGAGGATCGCGTCCACCACCGGCCCGCTCTCGCGGCGCTCCAAGATCCCGGCCTGCACGTAGAGCGCTTCGGCGGAGATCCGCAGCCCTTTGGCGATCTGCTGCAAGATCTCCGCGCTCGGCTTGCGCAGCCCGCGTTCCACCTGACTCAGGTACGGGTTCGACACGCCGGCGAGCTTCGCCAGCTGCCGCAACGAGATCTGGGCGTTGTTGCGTTGCGCCCGGATGTAGCTGCCGAGGTCGCTGACCGCTTGGTTCACGGCCTTGTTGACGGCTTTGTCCACGCGATCCATCGGCTAGCACCTCTCCGGTCACCAACCACGATAACCACGAGTGCTAACTCTTGCAAGCAGACTGCTTGCACCCTGACCGGAGAGTCCGATCACTCCTTGCAGGCGCACATGCAGAACGGGTGACCATCCGGGTCGGCGTAGACGCGGAAGCTCGCGCCCTGCTGGTCGGGCGGCTGCGGCAGCGGCGTCGCACCCGCCGCGATCGCCCGCTCGTGCCCCTCCGCGAGCGTCTGCACCCTGATGTCCAGGTGCATCATCTGCGGCACATCCCGACTCGGCCAGGTCGGCGGGCGGTAGCCCGGGTCGCGCTGGAAGGCCAGTGGCGCGCCGCCGGCCGGGTCCACGAGCTCGACCCAGTCGTCATCGGACTCGGGGTCGAGCTCCCAGCCCAGCAACCGCCCGTAGAAGCCGGCCAGCGCCCGCGGGTCCGGGCAGTCGATCGCGAAGGCGGCCAATCGCAAGGTCGTCGTCATCGTCATCCCTCTCGTGATCAGTTGAAGCAACCGCGCGGAGCCGGACCGGGGTCCACCGCAGCGCCGGGCCGCACCGCCTCCGTCGCCGAGGCCCACCAGTTGGCGAACCGGTCGAGCCACTCCGGGCGGAGCCTGCCCCCTCGCGCAGCGCCCGGTCGATCTCGCCACCCCGAAGCACCCTCACGGTCAGCTCGCGGCTGCTCGCGGAGTACCCGAACGGATCGATCCGGATCGGATTCATCACCAAATCCCTAACCTGTCAAACATTGTTTGCGGGTTACTAACCGATGTTGCGATTATGTTGGTTACATCAACCCGGCACAACCCCCTATTGGCTTACGATGGTGTTCGTGAACAGCAGAGCTGTCGCTCCGGAGGTGGATCGCCCGTCGTCCCCGGACGGCGTCGAACTCGACTTCGACCACGACATCGCGCTGGTCTTGGCCTTCCTGAACACCTGCGACGCCGAGAAGGGCACCGAGATCCTCGACGATCCCGGGCAGTGGCAGCAGTGGTGCATCGACCAGGACCTCGGCAAAGCCCCCGGCGTAGATGCGGCGCGCGAGATCCGCGACGCCATGCGCACGACGGTGTCCTGCGACGTCCGACCGCATGCGGTGTTCGAAACGGCCTGGCCCGTGCAGGTCCGGTTGCACAACGGCATTCCGACGTTGACCGGCGGCGATGCGATCGGCAGCGTGCTCGTCGCGGCGGCCCGCCTGGTGCACACCGGGCGGTGGGGTCGGATCAAGATCTGCCCGGCCGACGACTGCCTCTGGGCGTTCTACGACCGCTCCCGCAACCGCTCCCGGACCTGGTGCTCTATGCGCGTGTGCGGCAACCGCGAGAAGGCCCGCTCCTGGCGGGAACGCCACACCACCGCCTGAACAGCGGAAACGGCCCGCTCGCCGCGGGGCGGACGGGCCGTTTTCCTCGGGTGAGGCCGGTTCTCAGAGCAGCAGCTGGGAGAAGGTGTAGATCAGCAGGCCGGCGAGGGCACCGACGACGGTGCCGTTGATGCGGATGAACTGCAGGTCCCGGCCGACCTGGAGCTCGATCTTGCGGGACGTCTCCTGCGCGTCCCAGCGCTCCACGGTTTCCGTGATCAGCGTGGTCAGCTCGTCGCGGTAGTTGGACACCACGTAGACCAGGGCGCCCTCCAGCCAACCGTCGACCTTGGACTGCAGTTCCGGCTCCTCGACCAACCGGCGGCCGAGCGAGCGCAGTCCTTCGCGCACCCGGACCCGGAGCTCGCTCGACGGGTCCGCCGCGGCGTCCAGCAGCATCTTCTTCGCCGTGCCCCACGCCGAGGAGACGAGGTTTTGCACCTCCGGGTGCTCCAGCACCTGCTGCTGGATCTGCTCGGCCTTGGCCATCGTCTTCGGGTCGTGCTGCAGGTCGGCCGCGAACTCCACCAGGAACCGGTCGACGGCCTTGCGCATCGGGTGCTCCGGATCGGTCTTGACCGCCCATGCGAACGACAGCACCTCGACGTAGATCTTGTCGGCCACGATGGTGTCGAAAAACTTCGGCGACCACGACGGCGCGCGCTGGCTGACCACCCGCAGCACCGTTTCGTGGTTGTCCCGCACCCAGTCGTAGGCCCGGTCGCAGATCAGATCGACGAGCTTGTGGTGCGAGCCGTCGGCGAAGACCTGCGAGAGGATCCGGCCCAGCGGTGGCCCCCAGGGCTGCGAAAGCACCTTGCGCACGACCGCCTGTTCCAGCACGGCCTGCACGTCCTCGTCCCGCAGCACCTGCACGACGCCGCGCACCGCGGTGGCCAGCTCCGAGGTGACCCGCTCCGCGTGGTCGGCGTCGTCGAGCCAGCCGCCGAGCCGGCGGCTGACCTCCGCGCGGCGCAGCTTGTCCCGAACCACCTGCTCGGCCAGGAAGTTCGAGCCGACGAAGTCACCGAGACTGCGGCCGATCACGTCCTTGCGGGTCGGGATGATCGCGGTGTGCGGGATCGGCAGGCCCAGCGGCCGCCGGAACAGCGCGGTGACCGCGAACCAGTCCGCCAGCGCGCCGACCATGCCCGCCTCGGCGGCGGCCCGCACGTACCCCACCCAGGCATCGGCGCCTGCGTTCTCCTGCCAGCGGGCGATCACGTAGATCAGGGTCGCGACCAGCAGGAATCCGCCGGCCACCGCCTTCATCCGCCGCAGACCACGGCGCTTGTCACTGTCGGAAACGGCTGTCGGCTGCACATACCGATTGTGGCAGCGTCCGGAAACCACCGAAGCCGCCCCGAACCGGACATCCCGGAAACCGCCCGCTCCGGCCACCTCGCACCGGCCCACCGGGACGAGCGATGCGCAGATGGGAGGACGCGAAACAGTCCCTTCCAAACACGCGCATGACCGCCACCGCGACGCGGAACGCTGCACGTCAGAGGCAGCCGCAAGCGGCACGGCCGCTTGGCTCGTCCTCGCAACTCGCACCGTCAGGGGGTTCTCAGAGGTCGCCTGGCGAGGACAGCCCCGGTCCACGCGCAAGCCTGGGCTGTGAGGTTCCGCTACCGGAACCGGCCATCTGGGTGAGTCTGGAAACGGCCAAGAATCGACTACCCTCTGGAGGCGTGCGTAGTCCTGCCCTCACCAGCCGGTTGCGGCCCTTCACGTCCACGATCTTCGCCGAGATCACCGAGCTCGCCAGGCGGACCGGTGCGGTCAACCTCGGTCAAGGCTTCCCGGACACCGATGGCCCCGAGGGCATGCTGCGCGTCGCGCAGGAGGCGATCGCCAACGGCGTCAACCAGTACCCGCCGGGCCCCGGTGAACCGGACCTGCGGGCCGCGATCTCCGAGCACCGCCTGGCGCGCTACGGCATCGAGCACCGACCCGAGGACGAGGTGCTGGTCACCGTCGGTGCGACCGAGGCGCTGACCGCCGCGATGCTCGCCCTGGTCGAGCCCGGCGACGAGGTCGTGCTCATCGAGCCGTACTACGACTCCTACCCGGTCGCCGTCGCGATGGCCGGCGGGGTGCGCCGGACCGTCTCGCTGCGGCAGGGCCCCGACCACCGCTTCGAGCTCGACGTCGGGGCGCTGCGCGCCGCCGTCGAGCCGCAGACCCGCGCCCTGGTGCTGAACTCGCCGCACAACCCGACCGGCACCGTGTTCACCGATGCCGAGCTCGCCGTGATCGCCGAGGTTTGCCGCGAGAACGACGTGATCGCCATCACCGACGAGGTCTACGAACACCTGATCTTCGACGGCCGCGAGCACCACCCGCTGGCCACCCTGCCCGGCATGGCCGAGCGGACGCTGTCGATCTCCAGCGTCGGCAAGAGCTTCAGCGCCACCGGCTGGAAGATCGGCTGGATCTGCGGTCCGGCCGAGCTCGTCGCCGCCGTGCGCGCAGCGAAGCAGTTCATGACCTTCGTCGGCGGCGCACCGTTCCAACCTGCGGTCGCCCACGCCCTGCGCAACGAGCTCGACTGGGTCGAGCGGTTGCGCAAGGACCTGCAGCGCAAGCGGGACCGGCTCTCCGAGGGCTTGGCCGAGGCTGGCTTCGACGTGCTCGCCAGCGAGGGCACCTACTTCGTCTGCACCGACGTCCGGCCACTCGGCTTCGAGAACGGCGCCGAACTGTGCCGTTCGCTGCCGGAACGGATCGGGCTCGCCGCGATCCCGGTGCAGGTCTTCTGCGACAACCCGGAAGACGCCAAGCACCTGGTGCGGTTCGCCTTCTGCAAGCGCGACGAGGTCCTGGACGAAGCGATCCGCCGCCTCCACAAGCTCCGCTGACGCGACCGAAGTACCTCCCGGCTCCCCTTGGCCATAGCCACGCGGCATGGGTAGGTCGCCCGACGTCCTGCGGCGGTGCCCGGGCGCGGCTCCGATTCGCAGTGCGCGCAGGCTTCCCGATCAGGCAAGTTCGGGTGAGCGCCTCAGCTCAGGTGGTCGGTTGCTGTCATCGATCACCTCCGTAACCGAGGCAGACGAATCCGGCTTCGCCGTGTTCCGCTTGAGCCCCGGCCAGCGCCGCAGCCGCCGGGCGGCCCTCGCGGAGCGCTCGGTGCAGCGACACCATCACGCTGGCCGTGCGCTCGTCCGGGACCGGCACCACGCTGGCGATCACCGTCGCGGTGCCGCGCCCAAGGAAGGTCGTCGCCAGGCCGCTGAGCTGATCGCCGCGGCTGACCGCCGACCGACCCACGTCGCAGGCCGAGAGCACCACCGTCGTCGGGCCGCGGTGCAGCCGGTCCAGGTCGTAGGCGTACAGCGGACCGTCGGCGAGGTCGAGGCAGGACAGCAGCGGTTGGTCGTCCCGGAACCGGCCGTGCGCGGCGATGTGCACGACCCCCGCACCGTCCACAGTGGATAGCACTCGCTTCGTGGTGGCGTCGGCGCCGACCAGCAGCCGCCCGCCCGCGACCGCGTGCAGCCCTTGGACCTCCCGCTCGGCGTGGTCCAGGCCCGGGCCTGCCACCCACACCGGCGCACCGACCCGATCCGCGGACCGGGCATCCGATGCACCGCGCAGCCAGCACCGCAGCGACGGGCTCACGGTCACGCTGCGCCCGCGACACGCGGGCAACGCCGCCCACGGCAGCACATGCAGGCACCCCGTCGGGATCACGACGAGCGACCGGCCTCGTTCGAGCGCCGGCAGCACCGGCGCGAGCAGCTGCGCCTGCAACTCCTCGGCCGCGCGGCGGACACCCGTCTCGAAGATCGGCGCTGCGTGCCGCGCGACGCCCATCGCCTGCCGCGCGAGCAGGTGCCGAAGGCGGGCCGTGTGGGCCTCCGCGTTCGCCACCGGGCCCAGCACGTGCAGCCGAACATCACCGTCCACAATGGATATAGCGAACAGCCGATCATCGCGGGCGAAGAGGCTGAGCAGCACGGAATCGCCGAGCTCCGCGATGACGTCGTCGACGCCTCCCGGCACCCGCAGCCCGCTGGTGCGACCTCCCACCAGCATCGCGCGGTGGCGCACCTGCTCTTCCAGCTCGGCGATCGTCCCCAACGCCCGCTTCGGATCACGGCTGCCCTGCGCTTCCAGCACCGCAGCGCGCAGCCGCACCAATGCCGAGTTCAGCCTCGGATCCGCCGGTGGCTGCAGCACCCGACGGTGCAGCGCACTGCACCGCGACCGCTCCGTCCAGCGCAGCACCAATCGCGGATCACCGACTCGCAGTGCGGCACCAATCGCGGTGTCACCCAGTTCGGCCGCCAAACCGAGCGCATGCACGCGCAGTTCGAAGGCCGCCATGCCAGCCGCCTGGCCGTCCATGGCCTGCAACCCGCCCCGGCACGCCTCGAACACCCGATCCGGATCCCCGTCCTGATCGGCCAGCAAGGCCGCGGCCAGCCACCCCAACGCACGGTGCTGCGGAGGCGCCGCAACCTCGTCGTGCAGCGGAACGCACAACGCGAGGAGCTTGCGGGACAACGTGCGCATCCCGGCTTGTGCAGCGCACCGACCAGCCGTGAGCCGCAACTCTGCCGCAGGCCCGATCCACCCGGACTCTTCGCACGCGGCAGCTGCTCGCCGCGCTGCTCCGAGCGCGTAGCGCGAGCACTGCCCGCCGCGCAGCTTCGCCTGCCACCCGATGGCCGTCGCCAACGCCGCCCATGCTGGCCGTCGCTGCGCGCGGAACAGCTGTCGTGCGCTACCGGCGGCCTCCGCAGCGGCGACCACGTCGCCGGCCCGGAGTGCGCAACCGGCCAGCGCCAACCTGGTTTCGGCGAGCTGACCGGCCCGGCCGCAGGCGACCAGCCGGTCGGCCGCCTGCTCCATCGTCGCCCGCGCCTCGCCGATCAACCCGGCCGCCGCCAGTGCCTCCGCCCGGTCCACCAGCGCTTCCGGGTTCGACTTGACGTCCAGCCCGGCGGCAACCGCCTCCTCGAACAGCCGCAGCGCCCGCGGCAGATCACCGGCCCGGAACGCGACGCAACCGCGGTTGTGCCGGCAGGCCGCCGCCCGCGCGGTTCGGCCGTCCGAGGCGAAACCCTCTTCTGCGGCGGCAAGATCCGCCTCCGCAGCGGTCAACCTGTTCGTGTACAGGTTCGCCAGCCCTCGCCCCAGCAAGGCGTTCGCCATCCAGCGCCGATCGTCATCCGCCGACAGGCTCCGCAACGCCCGGGTCAGCTCCGCTCTCGCCTCGCAATGCTGACCGCCCTGGCAGTGCAGGAGTCCGCGCAGGCAAGCCGCCCGCGCCCGGTCCGCCGCGGGCAGCAACGGCTCGGCCGCCACCAGGTGCGCCCAGCTCTCACCCGTCGCGCCTCGCTCCAACTCGATCCACGCGAGCGTCAGCCGCAGCTGCGCGGCCCGCTCCGGTTTCGCGGCGCGGTTCGCTGCGGCCAGCCCGAGGCGGGCGTGCCGCCGCGCCTGCCGGACCCGGCCGCGCTCCACCGCTGCCACCGCCGCGATGTGCCTGGCAAGCACCCGGAGTTCGGCGTCGCCGGTGTCCGACAGCAGTTGCTCTGCCTTGCGCATGGCCATCTCCGGAGCTGCGTCGGCGTTGTCCCGCCACCACAGCGCCGCGGTGATCGCATCCGGCGGTGCCACCGCCGTCCCGGCGCTCAACAGACCAACCAATCGGCAACGGCGGGCGCCGACCGAACCGGTCGGAACACCACGCTGAGCGGACCGCGAGGCACGTCGGCCACCCGGAAAGCGCCGTGCTCGTCCAGGGAACCCGCGCATTCCCCGGCGGGATGGCGAAGCACGACCTCGCCGACCGGCGGCGCCTGACCCGCCCGGTTGAGCACCATCCCGGACGCCCGGTACAGGCCGTCCACGGTCGGGACCAGGTCGACCTCCAGCACCCGTCCGGGCATCGCGAAGGTCAGCACCCGCGGCTCCGGCTGCCCGGACCGGACCCTGGCCAGCGACTCCGCCGAGTCGCCGACGAGCTTCAACACCACCGGGTCCTCGATCGGCGAGCGCCGGGTCATGGCCGCGTACGCGCCCGCGAGGGCCTGCTCAGGAATGGGGTCGCAGGACTGGAACAGGTCGCGCAACCCACGCAGCTCCGCAGGAATCCGCTGGTTCATCCCGCCACCTCCTCCGGCATCTCGGCGGCCAGCATGCGTCGCCGCAACTCCGCCAGGCAGCGGCTCTTCTTCGGCCCGATCGTCCCGCGCGGCATCCCCAGCGCCTGGCTGACCTGCGCATAACTCGTCTCCGGCGCGACCGCCAGCACCCGCAGCAACTGCTGGCAGCGCTGCGGCAACTGGGCGAACGACTGCGCCAGCCGCGAACTCGTCATCGCCCGCAGCACCTTGTGCTCCGGATCCTCGGCGTAGTCCGGCGGCCCGAGGTCGCCGGAATCCAGCCCGACCGGCGATTCCCGTTGCCGCGCCCGGCGCAATCGCATCGACTCCCGCCGCGCGGTGGTCACCAGCCACCCGGACAACGACTCCGGTTCGCGCAGCCGCCCCATGTTCTCCGCCAGCAGCAACCAGGTTGCCTGGTAGATGTCCTCGGCGTCCGCGGTGTTCGCGGTGAACGCCCGCGACACGCCCCAGACCACCGGCGCGTTGCGATCCACCAACTCCTGCCACGCCCGCTGATCACCGGCCGCCGCGCGGCGAAACAGCACCGCGGACGTCCCGTCCTCCCCGATCTCGTGCACGACCAAGCACCTCTCACCGTTCGCGATCTTCGTGCTCCCGCGTAATAAGAGGAACGAGGGGTGCTTACAGATTCACTTCGCGCCAATTACCGCTCGAACGGGTAATGCTGACGGGCAAGATCGCGTGCCTCGTCCGGATCGCAGCCCTCGCGCAAGGCATTCGCAGCGGCGGCAGCCACCTGCGGCGCGGCGAAGGACGTTCCGCTCCAACGCGCATAGCCGAACCGACGCCCGCCGCCGGGGGCCAGCCGCACGAAGCTGCTCGTCACGTCCACCCCGGTCGCGGCGGCATCGACCCAAGTCCCGGAATTGGAGAACCCGGCGACCGCGCCGTCGTCACCGGTCGCCGCCACCGCGATCACCGACGGCAGCGCGGCAGGCCAGAAAGGCCTGGTCTGCGCGTGATTCCCGGCCGCCGCGACCACGACGGTGCCACGCCAGTTGCGCAGTTCGCCGCGCAAGATCGGAGGGCACCCGTCATCCGCGGTGTGACATCCGGCCGTCAGCACGACGACACCGATGCGTTCGCCGCGGGCCTCGGCCGAACGCCGCAACGAACGCAGCCCTGCCGCGACGGTGTAGTCGTCGGTGAACCCGAGCGAAGAAAGCACCCGGCGCGCCCGGATCACCGCGCCCGGCGCATGTTGCAGCACCACACCGCTGACGAACGTGCCGTGCCCCGCCTGGCGGTCCTGACCGGCGTCGCCGTCGGCGTCCAATTCCTCCGGCACGGCCTCGAACCAGGGCCGATCCCGGAACCACGGATGCGGATCGAACCCCGTGTCGAGCACGCCGACCACGACCGGCGGATCCCACTGCCGCACCGGCGGTTCCGGGAGCACCGGCCCGGGCAGCGCATCCGCCCCGGTCCCGAACATCACCGGCGTGCCGAACATGACCGGACAACCGAAGTGCACGTGGTTGACGGCGACGCTGGCCTCCCGGGCGAGGTCGACGCACCGGTCCCGCTCCGCGCCGCGCAACCGAACCCTGGCCAGCAGCAACTCGTCGTCGTGCTGCACGTCGTCGACCCAACGGCGGTACCGGTCGAGCACCGGACCCAGGACGCTGGCCGGCGCGATCAGCTCGCCCCGCCGCACCAGGCACTCGCCGCTCCCACCGGGATCGTGCAGCAGCAGATCATGCCCGTAGGCCGCCCACACCTGCTGGAGTTCGCCTACGCTGAGCCGAATTTCAGCTTCTTGATCCACAACGGACACTGTGCCGGGCGGCCTGTCCGTCCACAGCGGACACGCCGCCGTCGGTAGCCGGCTCACCCGTCCGACGGCGCGTGAGATCTTTCCCACTAGCCCGATTGCGTGGAGAATGCAAGACCGACCACCGATCTCGTCGCTGTAGGTGGCCCGAAACGGCCACCGCAGGTGGTTGAATGCCCATACCGCGCCGATCACCCCCCGGCGCGCCCGACGCCGACGCCGCGCACTTCCGCGCGGACCCGACCGACAGGCGGTGGTAACCGTGACGGGAACCTGCGCGCAGCGCGGTCCCTGGTCGCGGCTCAGCGCGCTCGCGGTACGGGCCGCGTTCATCGGCGGCCTGAGCATCGCCGGATGGCTCGGTGCGGCAGCAGCGGCCGATGCCCTTGAACTGCCCGAGAACGACCACCTCCGGGTCGAGGTGGAGCAAATCGTCCTCGACCCGATGGCGAACCCCGTCCCCGCGAACCCCGCCCCCGCGTGGCCCGAACTCGACCCGGTCGCGCGGCCCGTGGTCGAGAAACCCGAGATCGAACCGCCCCGCATCGAGGCCCCGGCGCCGCCGAACGCCGACCCCGATCAGCCCGCCGCGGTCACCGACGAAACCGACAGCGCCCCGCCGGTGCCGCCGCCACTCCCGCTGCCGGTCCAGCCGCGCACTGCCGCGCCGACCAGCAACGACCAGGCCGCGCCGCGGCCGAAGCAGTCCCCGGTCCCCGATGCGGGCGTTCGGATCATCCCGAAGCCGCGGGGCCCGGACTCGTCAGCCCCGTCCCGCGTCACCCCGCCAACCGAACCGGCACCGGAGCCTCCGGTGTCCCCCGCACCGGCCACCATGCTGTCCGCAGGATCGACCTCCTGGGGCGGCGGGCTGCGCGGCCTGCTGGTGATCCTGCCGGCCGACCCGAGCCCGTCCGGACCGGTGTCCACCGGCGTCGACAACCGGGAAACCCGGCCGACGACCGGCATCTTGTCCTTCGAACCATCGACGTCGCCCGACTGACGCTGCGCCGAGCCGCTGCGGCGGCAATCCTGGGAAACATCCGCACTCACCAAGCTCCGAGCCGGCCGTCTGCGCCCGGCCGGATCGGAATCGGGGGCGCCCCGGCCCATCCCCGGCAACGTCGATGACCAGACGCAACGCCGAGGACCGGGCCCGGTCCCCAAAGCCCCGGTGCCGCAATGCCCCTGCGGCACCGGGGCGGCGCCCGAAACCGCCCGTCGGCACGACGAGGGGCCGTGCCGACGGGCGGCCCACCGTTTTAGAGGTCGCGCAAATTGTGTGGTGAGGTCGGCGTCCGGCAAGCGGCGAAGCCGCTTCCCGCCCCCTCACAACTTGCACCGCCCCGGGTTCTCAGGCTGTGCCCACCCCGTCGGGGTTCTTGGCGAGGCCAGTCCCCAATGCCGCGTATTGGACATTCACGAATCGGGGCTCCCGGAGTCCAGACGGCGTCCGAGGTTCCACCACCAGCACCGCCACACAAGCCAATTTGCGCACAACTGTTCTCAGGCGATCGGCGCCGTCAGGATGGTGTTGCCGGGACCTTCGGGCACCGATGCCGTCGCCGCGGTTAGGCGGCGGATCGCCTCTTCCAGCTGGTCGCCCGGCAACGTGTACGGCACTCGCATCCAGCGCTCCAGCGACCCGTACACCGAGAAACGCGCCCCCGGTGCCACCCGCACACCGTGCTGCTCCGCGGCCACCGAAAGCCGGCTGCTGACCGGTGCTCCGATGTCGCACCACAGGGCCAGGCCGCCGTCAGGGACGCGGTAGCGCCAGTGCGGCAGGTGCTCGCGCAAGGCCGCGATGAGGCAGTCGCGTCGCTCGATCGACTCGACGCGCCTGCGCTCCAGCACCTGGTCGGCGTCCTGCAGCAGCTCCGCCAGCGCCAGCTGTTCGAGGATCGGGCTGCCGAGGTCCACCGCGGCGCGGCCGATCACCATGCGCTGCACGAAGTCCTCGGACGCGCGGATCCAGCCGAGCCGGAGGCCACCCCAGAACGACTTGCTGGCCGACCCGACGAGGATCGCCCGATCGGTGAACGCGGCCATCGGTAGCGGCGCTTCGGCGCCGGTGAGGTCGATCTCGGCGAGCGTCTCGTCGATGACCGCTGTCGTGCAGGTGCGGGCCAGCGCCCTGGCGAGCTGGGCCCGGCCGCCCGCATCCAGCCGGACGCCGGTCGGGTTGTGGAAGTCCGGGATCAGGTACGCCAGCCGCGGTGATGTCTGCCGCAGGCTCGCGGCGAGCAGCTCCACGTCCCAGCCGTCCTTGACCATCGGCACCGCGACGGGGGTCGCGTTGAGGCCGCGAATCGCCTCCAGCGCGTTCGGGTAAGTCGGGTGCTCGACGAGCACGCGTTCGCCCGGCGACACCAGCATCCGCAGCAGGAGCGCGAAGCCGTGCTGCGCCCCGTTGGTGACGAGGATCTGCTCCGGGACTGTCGGTAGCCCCCGCTTCGCGTAGCGCTCGGCGATCCGCTCGCGCAGCACCGGCAGGCCTTGCGGCTGGTAGCCGTGACCGGACAGGTGCTCTGCGAACCGCAAGCGCGCCCGATCCACCGCAGCGCACAGTTCCGGCGGTGCGCTCGGCGTGGCCTGCGCGAGGTTCAGCACCTCGGTGCCCGCGGTAGGGAACCAGCCGCCGTGGGAGTCGTTGTCGCGCTCCTGGTCCGGCAGCTTCACCCACGACCCGGCGCCGCGCCGGCTGGCCACGAAACCGTCCTCCCGGAGCCGGTCGAGCGCCCGCGCGATCAGGGTCCGGCTGACCCCGAGGGCATCGGCGAGCTCGCGTTCCGCCGGAAGTCGAGTCCCCGGCGGCAGTCGGCCGTCCAACGCCAGCTGCCGCAGCGCCGCGGCCAACGCCTGGGAGGACGGGCGTGCTGTTCCGTCCCAGGAACCGAGCAGCTCGACGAGCTTGCGGCCGTGGATGTGCGCGGACGGGGCGAAGACCATAAGGCCAATTGTAGTTGATTGGCTATCGCCTTTAAGGCCAATCCTGTTCTAGAAAGTCCTCATGGCCTCGATCTCAACCCCTTTGGACCTCTCGCCGCTCTCCATCCGGACCCGCCCGCTGCTCCGGCTCGGGCAGCTCATCGGCGGCCTGGTGCTCTACGGCGCCAGCATGGGGTTCATGGTGCGGGCGCAACTCGGCCTGGACCCGTGGGACGTGCTACACCAGGGCCTGGCGCAACGCCTCGGCTGGAGCTTCGGGGCGGTCACCGCGCTGACCGGCGTCGCGGTTCTGCTCGCCTGGCTGCCGCTGCGGCAACGGCCCGGCATCGGCACGGTCGCCAACGTTGTCGTCATCGCCATCGCGGTGGACATCACCCTGGGCCTCACCCCACCGATCGACGCGCTACCGGGGCAGATCTCGGTAATGATCGGCGCCATCGTGCTCAACGGCTTCGCGACGGCAGTTTACGTCGGCGCGCGGCTCGGACCGGGTCCGAGGGACGGGCTGATGACCGGCCTGCACGCCCGAACTGGCTGGTCGGTGCGCTTGGTCCGCACCTTGATCGAGCTCTGCGTCCTCGCCGCCGGGTGGCTGCTGGGCGGCACGGTGGGCGTCGGCACCGTGCTCTACGCGCTCGCCATCGGGCCGCTGGCCCAGTTCTTCCTGCGATTCGCGGCGGTCCGGGAGAAAAAAGATCTCTGCCCCTAGAGACATCCGGGATACCACGAAGTAGCATTGACGCCGTCCACCTGACCCCCAGGGGTGGACCTTGACGCCCCCGCACTCCCGGTAACCCCCAGGCCGGTTGAGCGCGGGGGCGTCCCTACTTGGTTTCCGCCTCGTCTTGCGCAGCGGTGCAGGTCAGGCTGGCGGATGCAGGCCTGACAGGTGGTCCCCGCTGGCACTGCGGGCGGGTCCGCCACTCGCCCATGGTCATCCCGGTCCGCATGTCCTCGGTGGCCTGCACGACGTACATCCGCGGCTCGCCGAGCTTTCGGAGTCCGCCGCAGGTGAGGCACAGCACGCGGGCTCGTCGTTGTCCGACATTCCTCGATCCTTCCACGGTCGCGAACGCGACCGGCTCGCGGTCAGATCGCGGCGATCGTGCCGGGTGCGCGTTCGGCGCGGCTCAGCGCCGCCGGCACGGCCGTCTGCCCGTGCCGGCGCACGGCCAGCTGCGAAAGCAGCGCGAGCACCGGACCGTAGACCTCCGACGGCAGCTCCGGCGTGGCGATGCCCACGCTCGTCGCCAGGTCATCGGAGTGCACCGCCATCTCCATCATCCGGGTGATCAGGAAGTCGTCGACGAGCAGCGTCCGCCCGGAGAAGGCCACCGCCCGACCCGGCGGCTCGGCGGGCAACGCGGAACGGAGGTCCTGCATGGCCGAGTCGATCTCCTCGACCAGCGCCGGCGCGCCCTTGGCCGCGATGTCCTCGCTGAACTCGCGGAGCCGGACGTTGACCTCCGCGTCGACGTCGGCACCGATCCACGCGCTCTTGGCGTAGTAGTCGGAAAGGGTCGAGGGGGCTGCCTCCGGCGCGGCAACGGCCAGCAACCTTTGGACGACGAGGACCTGGGAGGCCAGGTGCCCGGTCAGCCCGCGAACGCTGAACTCCGCCAACGCGCTGGGCTGGTCCCACGCCGCCGCGACCGCCGGATCGCGCACCAGTTCCGCGGTCGAGGCTGCCGCCTGCAGGTAACCCTCTCGGATTGCGCTCAGGCCCGCCCTTCCCGTATCGCTGCCGTCGATCAAGCTACCGCCGAGGCACGACAGTCATCAGGTCGGTCGAACGCCGTCTCCAGCCCGGTGGCGGCGAACGTTTCCGGACCAGTGCTCCGACGTCACAGGCTGACGACGGGCGCGGGAGCACTCACAGCGAGGTCTCGGCGAGCTTGCCACCCGACATCTCCAGGCGGCGGGTGGTTCGCACCGCATCGAGCATGCGGCGGTCGTGGGTCACCAGCAGGAGCGTGCCCGCATAGGAATCGAGGGCCGACTCCAGCTGTTCGATGGCGGGCAGGTCGAGGTGGTTCGTCGGCTCGTCCAGCACCAAGAGGTTGACCCCGCGCCCCTGGAGCAGGGCGAGTGCGGCCCGGGTGCGCTCGCCAGGCGACAGCGTGGCGGCCGAACGCAGCACGTGGCCGGCCTTGAGGCCGAACTTGGCGAGCAGCGTGCGGACCTCGGCGTTCTCGGTGTCGGGCACGGCCGCGCAGAACGCGTCGAGCAGCGACTCCGAGCCGTGGAAGAGCGCGCGGGCCTGGTCGACCTCGCCGACGACGACGCCGGAGCCGAGCGCCGCGGACCCCGCATCCAGCGGCACGCGCCCCAGCAGCGCGCCGAGCAGCGTCGACTTCCCCGAACCGTTGGCGCCGGTGATCGCCACGCGGTCGGCCCAGTCGACCTGCAGCGTCACCGGTCCGAAGGTGAACTCGCCGCGCCGCACCTCCGCTTCGCGCAGGGTGGCGACGACCGCCCCGGAGCGGGGCGCCGCCGCGATCTCCATGCGCAGCTCCCACTCCTTGCGCGGCTCCTCGACGACATCGAGCCGCTCGATGAGGCGCTCGGTCTGCCGTGCTTTGGAGGCCTGCTTCTCGGTCGTCTCCGAACGGGCCTTGCGGCCGAGCTTGTCGTTGTCGGTGCCCTTGCGGCGGGCGTTCTTGACGCCCTTGTCCATCCAGGCGCGCTGCACGTGCGCACGCGCCTCCAGCGCGGACTTCTTGTCGGCGTACTCCTCGAACGCCTCCCGCGCGTGCCTGCGCGCGACCGCGCGCTCCTCCAGGTAGGCGTCGTAGCCGCCGCCGTAGAGGTTGATCTGCTGCTGGGCCAGGTCGAGTTCGAGGACCTTGTTGACCGTGCGGGTGAGGAACTCGCGGTCGTGGCTGACGACGACGGTGCCGGCGCGCAGCCCGCGCACGAACCTTTCCAGGAGTTCGAGGCCCTCCAGGTCGAGGTCGTTGGTCGGCTCGTCCAGCAGGAACACGTCGTAGCGGGACAGCAGGAGCGAGGCGAGGCCCGCGCGGGCGGCCTGACCGCCCGAAAGCGAGGTCATGGCCTGGTCGAGCTCGACGAACAGGCCAAGCGAATCCGCGACGCCTTCGGCGCGTTCCTCCAGGTCGGCACCACCCAGGCTCAGCCAGCGATCCAGGCTCGCGGCGTACGCGTCGTCGGCCCCTGGCGCGCCCTCTGTAAGGGCCTGCGTCGCCTCGTCCATCGCGCGCTGCGCCGCAGCGACGCCGGTGCGGCGGGCGAGGAACTGGTTCACCGTCTCCCCTGGCCTGCGATCGGGCTCCTGCGGCAGGTAACCGACGATCGCGGTGGCGGGGGAAAGGCGCAGCTCGCCGCGCTCCGGCGGGTCGAGCCCGGCCAGCAGTTTCAGCAACGTGGACTTCCCGGCGCCGTTGGCCCCGACGAGCCCGATCACATCGCCGGGCGCGACGACGAGGTCGAGCCCGGTGAACAGGGAGCGGTCGCCGTGCCCGGCGGCGAGATCAGAGGCAACGAGAGTCGCAGACATCAGACCGCCGAGAATAACAACAGCCCCGGAAGCCCCCGCGGAAAGCAGGCGCCCCCCTCGCGGATCAAGCGCCCGGAGGCGATCGCGGCCAAGCTCGCCCGGCGCGGGCTGCCGATCGACCCGGTGTCGGCCCGCGAACACCTCACCGACATCGCCGGCGTGCGCGTCGTGTGCCCGTTCATCTCCGACGTCTACCTCGTCCGCGATCTCATCCGCCAGCACCAGATTGAGATCGTGCAGACCAAGGACTACATCGCCGCGCCGAAGCCGAACGGCTACCGCAGCCTGCACCTGATCATCAACGTGCCGGTGCACCTGTCCGACCGCACCGAGCAAGTGGCCGTCGAACTCCAACTGCGCACCATCGCGATGGACTTCTGGGCCGCCGTAGAGCACGAGCTGCTCTACAAGAGCGGGGGCGAGGTGCCGGAAAGCTTCGCCGCCGAGCTCAAAGCGGCGGCCGAGGCCGCTGCCGGACTCGACGCTCAGATGTCTTCGCTGCACGAACGCAGCGAGGGGGCGCCCGGCTAGAGCGTCCTGGTGCCGCGTCTACGAACCTTGATCGGCCTATTGATCATCACGCAGCCCACCCGCCATCCGGGCCGCCTTGGAGAGGTGCCGATTTCGCGCGAGATCGGCAGCACCCTCAATACCCGATCAACGTTGCTTGACGCGGCACTAGTTGACGACTAGAGCCGGGAGCTGGACCGCAGCGCCACCATGTGACGGACGCCCTCCGAAGCGACCTCGCCGCCCGACGGAACGCCTACTCCCCGGAAGACCGACTGAAACGAAACAGCCCCCGCCGAAACCGACGGGGGCTGTTTTCGCAGCTTACGAGCGGTGGCCAGGGGCGGGGTCGAACCGCCGACCTTCCGCTTTTCAGGCGGACGCTCGTACCAACTGAGCTACCTGGCCGATAGCGTCGGCTCAATGCCGTTCGCCTTGGCGACCCAGACGGGACTCGAACCCGCGACCTCCGCCGTGACAGGGCGGCGCGCTAACCAACTGCGCCACTGGGCCATGCTTCTATCTTCAGTTGTTCGTACCCCCAACGGGATTCGAACCCGCGCTACCGCCTTGAAAGGGCGGCGTCCTAGGCCGCTAGACGATGGGGGCTTGGCCGATTCGAAACCGACCCGGCCTTGCCTCCAACCGGCTTTCCCCTTTTCGGAGCGCCCCGTTGGCAGTGATGAAAGCTTACGACATGCCTTCAGCGCCCCCAAGGCGGGGGGTCCCTTAAGTCGCATGACACCCCCTCGCGACGCCGATCCGACGCGGGACCGCCTTCGATGATAGCCATTTGACCTGCCGCTTTGTTGGATCTTGGCGCCCCATCGCCGACGCAGGGTGGCGAGCACCCAGCACCCCGCGAGACGAGCCCTGGACCCGAAAAGCGCACAAATCAGACAGATGGCGATTTTGTGATCCGCGCCTCAAGATCGACCCGCCAGTTCGGGGTTCGCGCGCCAGTCCTCCCGGGCGACCCCGGCGAGCACCACGCGCCAGATCTCGCCGAAGCGGTCGGCCAGCCCCGCCGGCTCGTCGCCGACCGCGTGCGCGCCCACCAACGCCGCTTAGAGCACCCTCGCCGCCTCGGCCGGATAGGTGCCGGGGCGCAGCTGTCCCGCCGCCGCGGATTTCCGCACCATCTCGTCGAGCACCGGGTAGTCGAGCACCGCGTACCAGCCGTCGGACTCCGCCCCGATGTGCTGGCCAGCGCGCAGGACCACGTCGTGCTCCAGCCTGCGGGCAGCCTCACCGCTCAGGCCGACCAGCGTCGACAGCGGGTCCAGGCTTCGGCCGATCCACCGCTGCCGCATATCGGCCAGGCTCACCAGGTACTGCCGGGCCAGCGCCTCGGCCACCGCCTCCTTGGCCGTGAAGTGGAAGTAGAACGCGCCCTTGGTGATGCCGGAGCGCCGCAGGATCGAGCTCAGCGTGGCGGCCGCGTAGCCGATCAGGTCGACTCCTCCGCCGCGGCGGCCAGTATGGCGCGACGGGTGAGCTGGCCCGGTGCTGCTGCGGCATGGCACGACTCCGGCACGAAGAGGTCGTCCGCGATCCGCCGCCCGAGCGACGCGGTCCACGAACGGATGATCAACTACGCCACCGGAAGTTACCGCGAATCCGGCCATCCCGCCCACCGGGTTCGAGCCGGCGCCGACTTGCCGACGCCGCTCGACGAACGCCCCGAAAGCGCACCTCGGCGGCACGGCGGACGCCCGGTTAGCGCGTGACCGGCGGCTGTCCGTCGTCGTCGGGTGCCAATCCCAGCATGTCCAGCAGGAGCTTGCAGTCCTCGGCGTTCTCCGCGCTGCGGGCGACCGCCATCCTGGCCCGGTGCACCTGCTCCGACGAGATCCGCGAGGGCTCGCCGGTGCGCGGCGCGGGCACCGCGGACGACTGCCGCGAGGACCCGTCTTCCTGTTGCCACAAGAACTTCCGTACGTCCAGTGACCCGTACATGACGCCTCCCCGGCCTCGGGTTCCGGGCGCAATTTATCCACAGGTTGTCAACACCCGCAGCCCCCCAGAGAGTGAATTGACTTCGACGCAGAGTAATCACGTGGGGGACCTCGATCCACTTCGAATATTGCCCTGGTCACACCCCCCAGAGCCACCCCCGCCACGATCGTCCACACTGGACGTTCGGGACAGTTTGCGGCGGAATCCGCATCGAGTCGTGGCAGAAATCTGCCAGGAGGGAACTTTCATGAGCAGTCAGACGTTCGTAATTAGCGGCATGACGTGCGGCCACTGCGCCAAGTCCGTCACCGAGGAGCTCTCGGGGCTGCCGGGCGTCAGCGGCGTGCAGGTCTCGGTGGAGAGCGGGCAGGTCTCGGTGACCAGCGAGCAGGAGCTCACCCGGGACGCGGTGGCGGCGGCCATCACGGAGGCGGGGTACACGATCGCGGAGTGGCCCGGCGCGAACTGAGCAGCGACCGGGATGCAGCAATCCTGCGGCGAAAGCTCCCCACAACGGTCTGCGACGTGCCACAATCGGTCCGCTGACAGACCCCCGGTCAGCACCTGTGGAGATCCCCTCCGGCCCCCGCGTTCCTCCCCCTGGCGCGGGGGCCCTCCGCTTTCTCATCACGATCGCAAAAGCGCAGGTGGGAGCACTTTTCTGCGACTCGGCGAGCGGTGATAGGGCTCACAGCGACTCGCGGGACGCAACACAACCGTTATCGTGTGCCGGTGGCTCTAGGACGAACCAAGACCGGCCGACGGCAGCAGAAGTCTGCCCAGCCGGCCGAACCGGATCATGAGTTCGAGTCGTACCTGGCTGCGCTGGCCCCTGAGGAGAGCGTCGAATCCACCGGGTCCGGACGCCGCTTCGGCGCCTCACAGGTCTACCAGCTGCGGCTGCCCCTGATGGCCAACGAACGCCTGCGGGAGCTCGCCTTCAAGCAGGGCACCTCGCCGGCAGCGCTGGCCCGTGACTGGGTGATGCAGCACCTGGCGGACGCCGACGAGGAGCCGGTGCAGAGCGGCCCGGCACCGAGCGGCCAGGGGCCGGTGTGGCCCGGCGAGGACACGCAGCAGGGCTTCCGGCCCGCGCCGGAGTACGACGCGCAGGCAGGCTACGACGCGCACGCCGGTCACGACGTGCCGGCCGGTTACGACGTGCCGGCCGGTTACGACGTGCCGGCCGGTTACGACGTGCCGGCCGGTTACGACGCGCCGGCAGGTTACGACGCGCCGGCAGGTTACCCCGGCATCGAGGAGACCGACGAGATCACCGTGCCGCAGAAGCGGTTCCGGCGCTGATCCCCCCGAAACCCGACCCAACCCCCGACACGATCCCCGACCACTGACCTGATGGCCGGCGGAGGCCGCCCCCCGAGGCCTCCGCCGGCCCTTTCTATCAGGCCGGCAGGCCGAGTTCCCGGGCGATCAGCATGCGCTGGACCTCGCTGGTGCCCTCGCCGATCTCCAGGATCTTGGCGTCCCGGTAGAAACGCCCGACCGGCGTCTCGTTCATGAACCCGTAGCCGCCGAAGATCTGCGTGGCGTCCCGGGCGTTGTCCATCGCCGCGTTCGACGAGACGAGCTTGGCGATCGCGGCCTCCTTCTTGTACGGCTCGCCGCGCAGCATCCGCGATGCCGCGTCGTAGTAGGCCAGCCGCGCGGTGTGCGCGCGCAGCTCCATGTCGGCGACCTTGAACTGCATGGCCTGGTACTCGCCGATCTTGCGGCCGAAGGCCTCTCGTTCACCCAGGTAGCGCAGGCATTCGTCGACGCAGCCCTGGGCGAGGCCGACGCCGACCGCGGCGATCGCGACCCGGCCCTCGGTGAGCGTCGCGAGGAACTGGGCGTAGCCGCGGCCGCGCTCGCCGAGGAGGTTCGCGGCGGGCACCCGGCAGTCATCGAAGGACAGCGCATGGGTGTCGGAGGCGTTCCAACCGACCTTCGAATACTTCTTCGCGACGGTGAAGCCCGGGGTTCCGGCGGGCACGATGATCGTGGAGATCTCCTTGCCGCCGCCCGGCTTCTGCCCGGTGACGGCGGTAACCGTGACGAGGCCGGTGAGGTCTGTGCCGGAGTTGGTGATGAACGCCTTGGAGCCGTTGATCACCCACTCTCCCCCACTCTCGGCTTCGCTCGAGCGGGAGGTACCCCCTACGTCGAGCACCGCTGTGGTTTGGGTGCTGCCCGCGTCGGAGCCGCCGCCGGGCTCGGTCAGGCCGAACGCGCCGAGGATCTCCCCGGCCGCCAGGCGGGGCAGCCAGGTGCGCCGCTGCTCGTCGCTGCCGAACCGGTAGATCGGCATGACGCCCAGCGAGACCCCGGCCTCCAGGGTGATCGCGACGGACGAGTCAACGCGCGCCAACTCCTCCAGCGCCAGGCACAACGCGAAGTAGTCGCCGCCCATGCCGCCGTGCTCCTCGGGGATCGGCAGCCCGAACAGACCCATCCGCCCCATGATCTGCACCAGTGGGTACGGGAATTCCTCGCGTTCGTAGTAGTCGCCGATGACCGGGGCGACTTCCTTGCGGGCGAAGGTCTGCACGCTCTCGCGCAGGGCTTCGTGCTCTTCGCTGAGCCGGTGATCCACCATCGTTCAGGCCTCCTCTTCAGCGGCGAGGACAGCCAGCGGCTGGTCGAGTCCGACCGACTGCCCCTTCCTGGCGTGCACTTCGGTGATGACGCCGTCGATCGGCGCGGTGACGGTGTGCTCCATCTTCATCGCCTCGACGACGAACAACCGCTGTCCGCTGCGGACTTCCTGGCCGGGGCTCACCTCGGCGACCAGCACGGTGCCCGGCATCGGACTGGTCACCACGCCGTCCGACCGACCGGTGGCGCCGCCGCGCTCGGAAAGCAGGCGGTGCTCGGCGAGCGCCCAGGCGTGGCCGTCTGCGGCGAGCCAGGTGGTGCCGTCGACGTGCGCGTAGCGGTAGCGGCGGGTGCGGCCCTGGTAGGTGACGGTCAGGGTGTCGCCGTGCGCTTCGACCGAGGCCCGGTGGACCGCAGCTTCAATTGAAACTGCCGTTGCCGGGTCACCGTCGGGCACAGTTTCAATTGTTTCAATTGAAACTCCGGCGTCCCGGGCGCGGCCTCGCAACCGGACGCGGACCTCGTCGGCCGGGCCGGCGAAGCGCCAGGTGCTCCAGGCCGGTTCGCCGAGCCGCCAGCCGTCGGGGATGTCCCACGGATCGACGACCGGCTCGGTCGGTTCGGCGGCGAGCAGCCGCTCCAGGGCCGCGGCGACGTAGGCGTCGTCCGGTGTCGTGTTGCTCTTGGCGACGAGCGAGTCGAGATCGCGCTCGACGAGGCCGGTGTCCAGGCGGCCGGCCAGGACGTCGTCGTGCCTCAGCAGTGCGCGGAGGAACGCGACGTTGGTGTGCAGGCCCAGGACCGCCGTGTCGGCGAGCGCGGCGTCCAGCCGGCGCAGCGCATCGGCCCGGCTCGGCGCCCACGCGATGACCTTGGCCAGCATCGGGTCGTAGTCCGATCCCACGCGCCCGCCCGCGCGCACCCCGGAATCGACCCGGACGCCGGGGCCGGACGGCTCGTGCACCGCCAGGACGTCGCCGCCCGTCGGGAGGAAGTTGCGGGTCGGGTCCTCGGCGTAGACGCGGGCCTCGACGGCGTGGCCGTCGATCGACAGGTCCTCCTGTGCCCAGGGCAGCGGCTCTCCCCCGGCCACCCGGACCTGCTGTTCGACGAGGTCGACGCCGCGTTCCCCGCCGACCGAGGTGACGAGTTCGGTGACCGGGTGCTCGACCTGCAGGCGGGTGTTCATCTCCATGAAGAAGAACTCGTCCGGGCGGTCGGCGGAGACGATGAACTCGACGGTGCCCGCCCCGACGTAACCGACCGAGCGCGCCGCGTCCACTGCGGCGGCACCGATGCCGGCGCGCGTTTCGGCGTCCAGCAGCGGCGACGGGGCCTCCTCGACGATCTTCTGGTGCCGCCGCTGCAGGCTGCACTCGCGCTCGCCGAGGTGCACCACGTTGCCGTGCGCGTCCGCCAGTACTTGGACCTCGATGTGCCGCGGGCGGGTCACGAAGCGCTCGACGAACAGCGTGTCGTCGCCGAACGCCGAGCGGGCTTCGCGGCGCGCGGAGGCGATCTGGTCGTCCAAGGTGGACTCGTCGTGGATCAGCCGCATGCCCTTGCCGCCGCCACCGGCGGATGGCTTCAACAGGACCGGGAAACCGATCTCGACCGCCGCCGCGTGCAGGTCGGCGTCGGTCATGTCCGGCTCGCTGCGCCCGGGCACCACCGGGACGCCGGCGGCGGAAACCGTTTGCTTTGCGCGGATCTTGTCGCCCATCGACTCGATCGCGGTGGCCGGCGGGCCGATGAAGACGATGCCCGCCTGCGCGCACGCCTCGGCGAAGCCGGCGTTCTCGGCGAGGAACCCGTAGCCGGGGTGGATCGCCTGGGCTCCGGTGCTGCGCGCGGCGTCCAGGATGCGCTTGCCGTCGAGGTAGCTCTCGGTGGCCGGGCTCGGTCCGATGTGGACGGCAGTGTCGGCCTCGGCGACGTGCCGCGCGCCGCGGTCGGCATCGCTGAACACCGCGACAGAGCGGATGCCCAGCCGCCGCAGCGTCCGGATCACGCGCACCGCGATCTCGCCCCGGTTCGCCACCAGCACCGTGTCGAAGTGCTGCATCGTCACCCCTTCGCCTTGCCGAACGGCAGATCACAACGTTTCGCCTGGTCAACACCCGTGAGCGCTTTCGGTCGCCAGAGCACCGAAAACCACTCACGGCCTGTTTTTCTTTGTCTTTGAAGCACCGCCACGCAAAACAAGCCGCTCATTCGGAATCACATCCGGAAGACGCCGTAGGAGATTGGTTCCAGCGGGGCGTTGGCCGCCGCCGAGATCGCCAGGCCCAGGACCGTTCGGGTCTGCTTCGGGTCGATCACGCCGTCGTCCCACAGCCGGGCCGTCGCGTAGTACGGGTGGCCCTGGTGCTCGTACTGATCCCGGATCGGCTGCTTGAACGCCTCTTCGTCCTCGATCGACCAGTGCTCACCGCGCGCGTCCAGCTGGTCGCGGCGCACCGTCGCCAGCACCGACGCCGCCTGCTCGCCGCCCATCACCGAGATCCGGGCGTTCGGCCACATCCACAGGAACCGCGGCGAGTACGCCCGGCCGCACATCGAGTAGTTGCCCGCCCCGAACGAGCCACCGATGACGACGGTGAACTTCGGGACGCGGGCGCAGGCCACGGCGGTGACCATCTTTGCGCCGTGCTTGGCGATGCCGCCCGCCTCGTACTCCTTGCCGACCATGAACCCCGAGATGTTCTGCAGGAACACCAGCGGGATGGACCGCTTGTCGCACAGTTCGATGAAGTGCGCGCCCTTGAGCGCCGACTCGCTGAACAGGATGCCGTTGTTGGCGATGATGCCGACCGGGTGCCCGTGGATGCGGGCGAAGCCGGTCACCAGCGTCTGGCCGTAGTCGTGCTTGAACTCCGCGAACCGGCTGCCGTCCACGATCCGCGCGATGACTTCCCGCACGTCGTAGGGGGTGCGGCTATCGGTCGGGACCGCGCCGTAGAGCTCGTCGGGGTCGACCGCCGGCGCCTCCACCGGCGCGACGTCCCACTGCCTGGGCTCGCGGGGGCCGAGCGTGCTGACGATCGAGCGGACGATCCGCAGCGCGTCCGCGTCGTCGGCGGCCAGGTGGTCGGTGACGCCGGAGATGCGCGAGTGCAGCTCGCCGCCGCCGAGCTCCTCGGCGGTCACCTCGGCCCCGGTCGCGGCCTTCACCAGCGGTGGACCGCCCAGGAAGATGGTGCCCTGCTCGCGGACGATCACGGCCTCGTCGCTCATCGCCGGGACGTAGGCACCGCCCGCGGTGCACGAGCCCAGCACTGCGGCGATCTGCGGGATGCCGCGGGCGGACATGGTCGCCTGGTTGTAGAAGATACGGCCGAAGTGCTCGCGGTCCGGGAACACCTCGTCCTGCCTGGGCAAGAAGGCGCCGCCGGAGTCCACCAGGTACAGGCAGGGCAGGTTGTTGTGCAGCGCGACTTCCTGCGCGCGCAGGTGCTTCCTGACCGTTATCGGGTAGTACGTGCCGCCCTTGACGGTTGCGTCGTTGGCGACGACCACGCATTCCCGCCCGGACACCCGGCCGATGCCGGTGATGATGCCCGCCGACGGTGCTTCGTCGTCGTACAGGCCGTGCGCGGCCAGCGGCGAGAGCTCCAGGAACGGCGAGCCTCGGTCGAGCAGCGCGTCCACCCGGTCGCGGGGTAGGAGCTTGCCCCGTTCGACGTGCCGGATGCGGGCCTTCTCGGGCCCGCCCAGCCGGGCACGGCCGAGCTGGGTGTTGAGGTCGTCGACGAGTTTCGCGTGCTGCTTGGCGTAGCGGGCGAAGTCCGCCGAGTCCGGGTCCACGGCCGTGCGCAGGGCGGGCGCATCCATGCGGGCACACCTTCCACTGGAGTTAGTCATCGTTAACGCCACCGATGTTAACGACGACTAACGTGTTTCGTCTAGCATCAACGTCGATGTCCACCGATGCAGCCAAGCCGTCGCGCCGCGAGCAGATCCTCACCGCCGCGGCGGAGAAGTTCGCACGCTTCGGCTTCCACGGGGTCGGTATCGACGACATCGGCGCGGCCGTGGGCATCTCCGGGCCTGCGCTGTACCGGCACTTCCGCAGCAAGGACGCGATGCTCGCGGAACTGCTCACCGGGATCAGCGACCGGCTACTGCTCGGAGGCCAGGACCGGGTGGGCGCCGCCGCGGACGCGCGCGACGCGCTGGACCGGCTGGTGCGCTGGCACGTCGAGTTCGCGCTGTCCAACCCGGCGCTGATCACCGTGCACATGCGCGACCTGGACAGCCTGGCCGACACCGACCGGCACAAGGTCCGCGAGCTGCAGCGCAGCTACGTCGAGGTGTGGGTGGACGTGCTGTGCCAGATCCGGCCGGGCCTGGACCGCCCGACCGCCCGCGCCGCCGCGCACGCGGTGTTCGGCCTGATCAACTCAACCCCTTACAGCGCCCACCTGGACGCCGAAGCGATGTCCCGCCTGCTGCGCTCGATGACGCTCGGCGCCATCGAAAGCGCGCCGAGCTGACGCTCGCATCACCAGGAGCCGTGCCAATTTCGCGAGAAATTGACCGCCACCTGGGGGTACGCACTGTGAACCAGGACGGGGCGTGACATCTAGCGTCACCCCAGGCCGTGTCAATTTCTCACGAAATTGCACCCTCTCCAGGTGACGGGGGATGCCGATTGCGGCCCGCCGGGGCCGGGTTGAGACTGGGTGGATTCCGGCTCTGATGCCCTCGCGATGCCGCAGGAGACTGGCATGGCAACTGTCAGGATCGAACCCACCGCGGTTCCGACGCGGTCGCGGACTACCAGGCGCCCGCTCAAAGGTCAGCGCCTGATCCCATGGCTGCGCACCACGGATCCCAAGGACATCGGGATCCTCTACCTGATCGCCTCGTTCTTCTTCTTCATCGTCGGCGGCTCGATGGCGCTGCTGATCCGCGGCGAGCTGGCGCAACCGGGCCTGCAGTTCCTGTCGCAGGAGCAGTACAACCAGCTGTTCACGATGCACGGCACGGTCATGCTGCTGCTGTTCGCCACACCGATCGTGTTCGGCTTCGCCAACGTCGTGCTGCCGCTGCAGATCGGAGCGCCGGACGTGGCGTTCCCACGGTTGAACGCGCTGTCGTTCTGGCTATTCCTGTTCGGCGGGCTGATCGTGCTCAGCGGGTTCCTGCTGCCGGGCGGCGCGGCCGACTTCGGCTGGACCGCCTACACGCCGCTGTCGCGCGGGATGTTCAGCCAGGGCCCGGGCGGCGACGTGTGGGCGGCCGGGCTGATCCTCAGCGGCCTGGGCACGATCCTGGGCGCGGTCAACATGATCACCACGCTGGTGTGCCTGCGCTGTCCCGGTATGACGATGTGGCGGATGCCGATCTTCTGCTGGAACATCCTGGCCACCAGCCTGCTGGTGTTGATGGCGTTCCCGATCCTGGCCGCCACGCTGTTCGGGCTCCTGATCGACCGGCACTTGGGCGGGCACGTGTTCGACCCGGCCAACGGCGGGGCCATCCTCTTCCAGCACCTGTTCTGGTTCTTCGGCCATCCGGAGGTCTACATCGTCGCGCTGCCGTTCTTCGGCATCGTGACCGAGATATTCCCGGTGTTCAGCCGGAAACCGCTGTTCGGCTACACCGGTCTGGTGTTCGCCACGCTGCTGATCATGGGCCTGTCGATGCTCGTGTGGGCGCACCACATGTTCGCCACCGGTGCGGTACTGCTGCCGTTCTTCTCGTTCGCCACGTTCCTCATCGCGATCCCGACCGGGATCAAGTTCTTCAACTGGATCGGCACCATGTGGCGCGGCCACCTGACCTTCGAATCACCGATGCTGTTCGCGGTGGGGTTCATGGTGACGTTCCTGCTGGGCGGGCTGACCGGCGTCATCCTCGCGTCACCGCCGCTGGACTTCCACATCACCGACACCTACTTCGTGGTCGCGCACTTCCACTACGTGCTGTTCGGGACGATCGTGTTCGCGGTGTTCGCCGGGATGTACTTCTGGTTCCCGAAGATGACCGGCCGGATGATGGACGAGCGGCTGGGCAAGCTGCACTTCTGGCTGACCTTCATCGGCTTCCACGGCACATTCCTGGTGCAGCACTGGCTGGGCAGCGAGGGCATGCCGCGGCGCTACGCCGACTACCTGAGCTCCGACGGATTCACCACGCTGAACGTGGTGTCGACCATCGGCGCGTTCATCTTGGGAGCCTCGATCCTGCCGTTCCTGTACAACGTCTTCATCAGCTACCGCTTCGGCGCAGTGGTGACCGTGGACGACCCGTGGGGACACGGGAACTCGCTGGAATGGGCCACGTCGTGCCCTCCTCCGCGGCACAACTTCACCGCGCTTCCGCGCATCCGGTCGGTCCGGCCGGCGTTCGAGCTGCACTACCCGCACATGACCGAGCGCATGGACATCGAGGCGCACGCAAGCCTGCGCCGCGGCGCAAATCATTCGTAATTTGAACGATTCATGGTTGGTAGAGTATTTGGTGTGGCAGCAGAGATCCCCAAGGCAGGCGTCGCGTTCCTGCTCACCCAGCTGGGCACGCAGGCCGCGACGAAGTTCGCCGAGCGCGTCGGCGCGCTCGACCTGACCCCGCCCCAGGTCGGCATGCTGCGGATGATCGCCGCGCAGCCGGGGCTGAGCCAGCAGACGCTGGCCGGGAACCTCGGGATGCTGCCCAGCAAGGTCGTCACGTTCGTCGACGACCTGGAGGGCCGCGGCCTGGTCACCCGCACCCGCAGCACCCGCGACCGCCGCGTCCACGAGCTGACCCTCACCGAGGAGGGCACCGAGCTGCTGGACAAGATCCGCGCCGTGGCTGCCGCGCACGAGGCCGACTTCTGCGAGGCCCTCGACGCCGACGAACGCGCCCGGCTCCAGGCGCTCCTGGAACGCTTGGCTGAGAGCCACGGCCTGGCCCTGGGTGTCCACCCCGGATACCGCACCATCCGCTGACGTACTACCCAGCGCGGTACCGACCAGTGCGCCCCAGGGCAGACGCGCCGGCGAGGACTCGTCCGTACCGTGAACCAGCGCGCGCGGCCCAGGCAGGTGTGGCTGGACATCCTGCTCGCGGCGATCGCGTACGCGATCATCGTGGGCACGTCGATCGTGAACGGGCCGACGGAGCTGCCGTGGACCGCCGGGCTCGGCACCACCCTGTGCGGCCTGCTCGTCTTCCGCCGGCGCTGGCCGATCCCGGTCCTGGTGTGCACCGGTCTCAGCTCGGCGGCCTACCTGGCGTTCGGCGCGTCGCCCAGGCCGCTCATCGACGCGGTCCGCGTCGTCGCGGGCGGCGACGCCTGATCGCCCGGTTCCTGGCGCAGCCGGAGCGGCTGGTCGGCTCCGATCCGCAACGGCTCGCGGTGCTGACCGCCCGGGAACGCGAGGTGCTGGCGCTGGTCGCCGCCGGGCTGTCCAACGAGGAGATCGCGGAGCGCCTGTTCGTTAGTCCGCTGACCGGTCGATGATGAAGCTCGGTGCGCGGGATCGCGCCCAACTGGTGGTGATCGCCTACGAAACCCCACCTCCCACGGCGCCCTGGCCCCGGAAGTCCGCAATTTCAATTGAAATCGGGGGTTCGATTTCAATGGAAACCGCGGTATGGGCGGGACGGCGGTGGGCGGGACAGCTGGACGGGTCGCGGGGGATCGGTACGGCGTTCGCAGTACGTCGACGTGTCCGCGTTGGGCGGACGCGAACTCCGTTCGGAACGACCCTCGTGGACACCGGGCGACCGGCCGCTGCCGCCTGGTCAGCCGTGCTGCACATGCCGCGGCCCGACGACGAGCGGTAGCGAGCGCTGCGGCGGCGCGGCGAGTCCCACACCGCGAGGGACGACGCCGCTCCTGGAACCGAACCTGCCCGGATTCGGTGGTTCGACCTGCCCAGCGGCTTGGCGGCGCGCGAACCGGTCCGCGCGCCCGCCGACTGAAGGAACACCCCCGACATGTCCGCATGGCCAGGCTGAGCCTCGTCCACCGGAGCCTCGTGGTGGCCGGGTTCCGGCGGTCGCCGTACCCGCGCTCAAGCAGCAGCTGCTGCCGCCGGTCGAACTCCCGACGCCCTCGGTGGTGGCCGCCTACCCGGGCGCCTCCCCCGAAGTGGTCGAGCAGCAGGTCACCGTGCCGCTGGAAGACAACCTGCGCGGCGTTCCCGTACACCAGACAACGTCCATTGTGGACGAAATTGTGGACGAACAATTTCCCCTGCCTGCTCGGCAGAAAGAGCGGTTCCCGACGTGGCGCGGTTCATAACCGCTTCGGGAACAGCGGGGCGCCGGACTACTGTTGAACACGTCTGGGGAGCGCCAGTGATAGCCGTCTTCCTGAATCGTTCTCGAACACCGGAATGTGACGCGCACCGCTGTGCGCCCGGTCGGCGAGAACGCGACAAACCGTCCGGCATTTCAAGGGGAGACTTCACCTTGCCCATTGCCCTGTTGGCCCTGGCCATCGCCGCATTCGGGATTGGAACGACCGAGTTCGTGATGATGGGCCTGCTGCCCGAAGTCGCCACCGACCTGCAGGTGTCGATCCCGGACGCCGGAGGCTACATCTCGCTGTACGCGCTCGGCGTTGTCATCGGCGCACCGCTGCTGACCATGCTGGGCATGCGGTTCAAGCGCAAGACGATGCTGCTCAGCATGCTGGTGCTGTTCACCGTCGGGAACCTGTGCTCGGCGTTCGCGCCTACGCACGAGCTATTGCTCGGCGCCCGGTTCCTCGCGGGCCTGCCACACGGCGTGTTCTTCGGCATCGGTGCCGTGGTCGCCGCGAGCCTGGTCGCCACCGACAAGCGCGCCCAGGCCATCTCGATGATGTTCATCGGGCTCACCGTGGCGAACATCGTCGGCGTCCCGGTCGGCACGCTGCTCGGCCAGGCGCTCGGCTGGCGCTGGGCGTTCGGCCTGGTCGCGGTGATCGGCATCATCGCGCTGGCCGCGGTCGCGGCGCTGGTGCCCGACCAGCCCAAGCCCACCGACGTCAGCGTGCGCGGCGAGCTGCGCGCGTTCCGCCGCCCGCAGGTCTGGCTGGCGTTCGCCGTCGTGGTCTTCGGCTTCGCCGCGACCTTCTCCTTCTACAGCTACATCAAGCCGGTGCTGACCGACGTCACCGGCTACACGCCGACCGCGGTCACCCTGCTGCTGGCGCTGTTCGGCGTCGGGATGACCGTCGGCACCGCGGTCGGCGGGCGACTCGCCGACCGGGCTCCGATGAAGACGCTGTACGTCTTCCTCGGCGCGCTGGCGGCCTGCCTGGCACTGTTCGTGGTCACCTCGCACAGCGCGGCGCTGGCGCCGATCACGGTGTTCCTGATCGGCGCGACCGGGTTCGCGGCGATCCCCAGCATCCAGGCGCGAATCCTGGACCAGGCCAAGGAGGCCCCGGCGCTGGGCTCGGCGAGCATCCAGTCGACCTTCAACATCGCCAACTCGCTGGGCGCCTACCTCGGCGGCGTGGTGATCGCCGCCGGTCTTGGGTTGACCGCGCCGAGCTGGGTGGGAGCCCTGCTGGCGGTGGTCGGCCTGGGCTTCGCGCTGGTCTCCGGCTGGCTGGACCGGCGGCCCCAGCGGTCCGAGGTCCTGGTCTCGCACCGCGCCGCGCAGCCCACCGAGTCGATCGAGGTCGGCTGAGGGCTTCCCGCTAGGCAGATCGGCTAGCCGGGGCTTACCGCACCGAATACGGTGACCGGCAAGGCGGACACCAGCCCGCGATTCGCGGAACGAACAATCCGAAATCGGTGGAGGAAAACACCCTCATGACACAGGTTCCGAACATCACGCTCAACACCGGCGCAGCGATGCCACAGCTGGGTTACGGCGTCTTCCAGGTCCCGGCCGGCCAGGTCGTCGAGCGGGTGCTGGCGGCGCTGCAGGCCGGGTACCGCAGCATCGACACGGCCGCGGTGTACGGCAACGAGGAGGGTGTGGGCAAGGCGATCGCCGAATCGGGCCTCAAGCGCGAGGAACTGTTCGTCACCACCAAGCTCGGGAACGACTCCCAGGGCTGCGAACGCACGCTGAAGGCCTTCGACGAGAGCCTCACCAAGCTCGGGCTCGACTACGTCGACCTCTACCTGATCCACTGGCCGCTCCCGGCCAAGGACCGCTACGTCGAGACTTGGAAGGCGTTCCAGCAGCTGCACGCCGACGGCCGCGCCAAGGCGATCGGGGTGTCGAACTTCCAGATCCCGCACCTGCGCCGGTTGTTCGAGGAGACCGACGCGGTGCCCGCGGTCAACCAGATCGAGCTGCACCCGAACCTGCCGCAGGCCGAGCTGCGCGCGTTCCACGCCGAGCACGGCATCGCCACCGAGGCGTGGAGCCCGCTGGGTCAGGGCAAGGGCCTGCTCGACGATGCGTCGCTGGCTTCGCTGGCCGAGAAGTACGACAAGAGCCCGGCGCAGCTCGTGCTGCGCTGGCAAATCCAGCTGGGCAACATCGCGATCCCGAAGTCCGTCACGCCCTCGCGGATCAAGGAGAACATCGAGGTCTTCGACTTCGAGCTCGCCGACGATGACGTCGCGGGCATCACGGCGCTGAAGACCGGCATCCGCGTCGGCCCCGACCCGGACGTCTTCGGCGGCTGACCCGCAGCCCGGAAGCCCTCCTCGCCGACCGGGCGGGGAGGGCTTCTTGCTGCCGCTAAATCGCCGCTGGGACGCCCCCGTTCGCCGGGTGGAACGGGACACCGAGGAACGGCCGTTGTCCCGCGAGGTCGCGGTCGGTAGATCTACGGCGAGCTCTTGAAGGTGACAGCCGGTCGATCGCACCCACCGTGGAGGTAGCCCCGTGCACAGAACTCTCGTCGGCGCCGTTTCCCTCGCGCTCGCGCTCGCGTTGCCTAACGCCGGGTCAGCCGCGCCCGATGCGGACTGGCAGCTGGTCGGCGACGGAATCACCTCGGGCATCAGCGGAATCGCCCTCGTCGACGCCACCCCCGAATCGGCCGACGCGATCATCGTCCGGGACAACAAGAAGGACGGCGAGAACCGGGCGACCTGGCTCACGCTGCGGCAAGGGCGCCTCACCGACGCCGAACCGCTGGACTGGCGGGGCGAGGTCCCGGTCGACCTGGCGGCGATCGACGCGGTCCGCTGCGCCTGACCATCGACCAGGACCCGCAGGCCCGCAGGCCCGCAGGCCCGCAGGCCCGCAGGCCCGCAACGGATCGGCGTTTTCCCGGGCCACAAGGTCAAGGCGCTGAACGAGCTCGGCGGCGGCCTCCTGCTGGGCAGCGACGACGAGAACGTCGGGGGCTCAATCGTGCTGCCCGAGAACTGACCAGGTCCGCCGAGGCGGTGCCGCGGGAGGTTCAGGCGACCTGGACCTGGGGTTGCCGGGCGAGGCGGAGGACGTTGCTGCCGGAGCGCAGCGAGGCCACCTGGCTGCGGGTCGCCAGCCACCTCGGGAACCTCGCCAGGCGCTGCAACGGGGTGCTGCGCTGCGCCGAGGTCAGCGCCGCGGTGCGCGATACCTTCAGCGCGCGCGGTCGCCGCTCCTGCTCGTAGGCCCGCAGCAGCTCCGCCGGTTCGCGGTCCACATTGGACAAGAACTGGGTGAGCAACCAGGCGTCCTCCAACGTCTGGTTGGCCGCCTGCGCCACGGCGGGCGGCATCGCGTGCACCGCGTCGCCCAGCAGCGTGCTGCGCGGGCCGCCCCAGACCTGCGGCACCTTGTGCCGGATGTGCGGGAAGAACCCAAGGTCGTCGTCGGTGACCGAGGCCAGCAGTTCCTCGACCGGGCCCGGCCAGCCGCGGAAGACCTGCCGCAGGTCGGCGACGGACAGCACCGGGTCGCCGTCCTTCCAGGGCATGTCGAACCACCAGTGGAGCAGCCCGTCGCCGGTCGGGATGAGGCCGCAGTGCGCGTTGCGGCCGGCGATGTTGAGCGTCTGGTGACCGTGCGCGATCGGCAGGTCGCTGCGGGTCATGCCCTGCCAGCTGGCCCAGCCTGTCGGCCGCGCCGGGTCACCGCCCAGCACCTCGCGGCGCACCACCGAACCCTGGCCGTCGGCGCCGATCAGCACGTCCCCGGCGGCCGAGCCGCCGTCAGCGAACTCGACGACGACGTGGTCCGGGTGCTCGGTGACGCCGACGCAGCGGCGGCCGAAGTGCAGCACGCCCGGCGGCAGCGCGGCGGCCATCTCCGCGATCAGCGTGCGGCGGGGGATCTGCACCGTCGGCGAGCCCAAGCGCTCGGTGACCTCGCCGAGATCGGCCTCCCAGAGCAGCCGACCGGTTTCGGTGACAGACCGGAGGCTGTGCAGCGGACGGCCCGCCGCCTCGATGTCGACGCCGAGTTCGCGCAGCGCAGCGGTGCCGTTGCTCCACACCGTGATGCCCGCGCCGGTGGTCCGCAGGGCGTCCGCGTGCTCGAAGACCTGCACGTGGTGGCCCTTGTCGATCAATCCGTTGGCGATGGCAAGTCCCCCGACTCCGGCCCCGATCACGAGAACCCGCATCGTCTCCATCCGTCATACCCGACGTCGATTATCGAGTCGATTTTATCCACTCGACCGGATATACCGAATTGTCCTTGCTCACACACAGCGAACACCCCGGTTGCCCGGCCGGCGAAGACGGTTGAAATCACGACTAGGCGCGATCGCATTCGCAAACCATGTTGCGTGCATGAGCCCACGCGTCGCACGCCCGTTCCGCGCCGACCACGTCGGCAGCCTGCTCCGCCCGCAACGTCTCCTCGACGCCCGCGACGAACACGCAGCCGGCCGCGGCGACGGCGCCGAGCACGCCCACCTGCAGACCATCGGGCTGATCAACGACTCGCTGCTTGGCCGGCCGGACACGCTGTCGGCCACCACCCACATGTGCCGCGGGAACTTCCGGTCCTCGTGGGTCGCCGAGGGCGGCTACGACTTCGTCGCCGAGGCGCTGTTCAGCGAACTCGAGGTGGACGGGTTCTTCCCGGGGAGTTCGACGACGCGCGCTCCGGCGGCTTCGCGCCGCTGCGGTTCGTGCCGAAGGGCGGGCAAGGCCGTGGTGCTCGGGCTGATCACCACCAAGCGCGGCGAGCTGGAGCCGAAGGACGCGCTCAAGCGCCAGATCGAGGAGGCCGCCAAGCGAACTCGACCAGCCGTGCCTCTCGTCGCAGTGCGGCTTCGCCTCCACCAAGGACGGCAACGCGCTGACCTACGAGAAGGAAGTGGCGAAGTTGCGACTCGTCGCGGAAACCGCCGCCGAGGTCTGGGGCTGAGCCGGCTCGGCCCGGCTGGGACACTCCACAGTTTCAATTGAAACTGTGGATCCCGGGGTGGTCCGCGAGGTTTCAACTGAAACCGGGGACCACCCGCCGCCGACGCGGGGGTCAGGCGGCTTCCAGAAATCTGCCTGCGACCAGGCCGGGATCGTCGGCTCCGTCGAACCGCACCCAGAGGACCGGACCGTCGAAGACTTCGGGGAGACCGGTGGCGGTCTCCACCACCGTGCCGACCCGATCACGGAACCGGCCGAACGTGGCGCGCACCCGCGTGCCTGGTTCAAACGGGCTCGATGACTGCTCCATGAGGAGGGACGTTACGGGCCCGCGGCCCACAACGGAAATCGCCACCTCCTCCAGCCCGGATCACCGCGCTGACCTGCACCGTTTCCGGAATGGGAGGATGGCCCGGAGGGCGCTGCGCGGCAGTGGCGGGCGTCACTGGACAAAGGAGACCGATGCGGACGATCAAGCGGCCGGGTGAGCACGAGCTGGAGGTGAAGAAGTCTCGCTTCCTGTGCGCGCTGGCACGGGTGACCACCGAGGCGGAAGCGCGGGAATTCATCCAGCAGCGCCGCCGGCTGCACCACGACGCGCGGCACCACTGCTCCGCGTTCGTCCTCGGCGACTCCAGGGAGTTCCAGAAGTCCAGCGACGACGGCGAGCCGGCGGGCACGGCGGGTGCGCCGATGCTTGAAGTGCTGCGCCGCAACGAGATCACCAATGCGGTCGCGGTGGTGACCCGCTACTTCGGCGGGGTGCTGCTCGGCGCGGGCGGCCTGGTGCGCGCCTATGGCGGCGCGGTGTCGGCCACCCTGGACCACGTGGGCCTGCTCGAACGCCGCCCGGTCCGCATCGTGACGACCACGGTGGACTACCTGCTGGCCGGAAAGCTGGACAACGACCTGCGCTCGGCGGGCTACCAGGTAGCGGACACGGACTACCAAGCCGAGGTCCGCTTCCGCATCAACGTCCCGGAGTCCGAAGTGGACACCTTCCGGACCTGGCTGGCGGAAGCCACGGGCGGAGCCGCCGAACCAGAGCTGGGCGACCTCGCCTACGCCGAAATGGAACCCTGATCCCGTACCGCCGTTCGGCCTAATACTTTGTACGGTGCACGCCACGCGGTTTGGCCGTTTTTCCGCTGCGGATCGATCGGATGACGTCACTCCCCGCTGCGTTCTGATTACTACGCGCATGTGGGGGACATGGGTTCAGCAGCGTCCATTCCGGACGCGCCACCGCTGGTTCGGGAAGCGCTTCGGTTCCGACGGACCGTGGAGCGTCCGGCCGCTCTGGTGGCGACCTTCCGCACCGCCGCAGCCGGGACCGTCGCGGAGTCCGCCGGCGACTTCTGGAAGGGCAGCTTCGACGGAGCCCTGGGCATGCTCCAGCAAGCCCGAGTGCTCAACCCGTTCGACCCGTACAACCTGACCCACCCGTCGCAGTATGCCGAGAACATCGGCAACCTGGCAGCGAGCACCGTCGCAGCAGGCAAAGCATTCATCAGCGACCCGATCGGCACCGGCAAGGCGATGATCGGTGCCGGAATCGACAGCTTCACCAAGGACCCCTTCGGCCCCCTCGGAAAGCTAGCCCCGGAGGTAGCCGCCGGCCTCGCAACCGGCGGCAGCAGCACAGCGGGATCCATGAGTCGGCGCGCGCTGGACACGGTCACGGACTTTCTCGGCGACAAGAGCAAGATCCCGCTCACCATCCGGACGCCGCCCCGAATGCCCACACACCCCCACCAACCCAGCCGAACTCGCACCCGGCCCCCCAAAATCCGAAAGTGGGCGACGAAGTCCACATCTACACGCGAGACCTAGGGAGATAAGCGATGACTCCGGACGAGTTCGCCGCCCTGATGGATCAGTACACGACCAAAAAGGAAGATGCCAGCCCCGAAGTCTGGGAGAGCATGCAGGAAGCGCAGCGCTACACCCAGGAGAAGATCGACAAGGGTGAAGTGCTGGATTCGTGGAGCAAGGAGAACTTCCCCATCGGGCTGGACACCAACTTCGAGCCGTTCCCCCTCACCGGACCGGACCGGGATCAGGGGCACACTGGTGGCGAGGCCCGGCAGTAAGCGCTCTGACCACACCCGCCTGGCTGAAACGCAACGTTCAACACCTCGAGCAGCGCGGGTTGTTCCTCCCAGCAAGTCGCTCAGTCCACTGTGTAAGTTCCGAAGAGGCGGTCCAGGTGGTAGTCGATCGATCTGATCGCCTCTTCGCTCGTGCGTTGGCCCAGGAGCAGGCCCACCGATAGGCCGTCCGGGATCAGGAGCAGGGCTTCCGCTTCTCTTTCCGGGTTCCGGTCGGCCGGTAGTTCTCCGGATTCCTGCGCGAACCGGAGCTCGCCGGCCACCCACGCTTCCAGTTGCGGCCACTGCTGGCGGTAGAGCTCCGCCATTTCCGGCGACGCCAGCGCTCGCAGGAAGAACGCCACGTGCGTCAGGTATTCCATGCGGCTGTCGTCGGACAGCGCCAGCATCTCGAGCATCAGCGTCCGCATCACCACCCGCGCCTCCGGCCGCGTCGGCATGCTCGTCAGCTGCCCCACGATCCGCTGCTCGGCGCGGTTGTTCACGTGGTTCATCGCGAAGGTCAGCATCTCGTCCTTCGACTTGAAGTAGTGCTGCACCGCGCCCATCGAGACGCCTGCTTCCGACGCGACGTCGCGCAGGCTCACCGCTTCCAGGCCGCCTCGGCTGGCCAGCCGCATCAGCGCCTCGGCGATCTGGATCCGCCGGGCCTCGTGGTCCACCTGCTTGGGCACGCTCCTGCACCTTTCCAATGCGACCGCATTGCAAACCGGCCAATCAACGGTTTACCATGCACTTGCATCGTAACCCTCCGTGATTGCGGAGGCGAGTTCGTACGACTGGGGAATCCATGACCGACCTACAGCAAGCACCCACCTCCAGAAGGATCACCGCGATAGACGTCATCCGCGGCGTCGCCATCCTAGGCACGCTGGGTACCAACATCTGGATCTTCACCGACCCGGAAGGACCCGCCGGCTCGCTGACCGCGGTGGCCACCGGGACGATCACCGCGAACATCGAGGCGGCCATCCGCTTCCTCGCCAACGGCAAGTTCCTGGCGCTGCTCACGCTGCTGTTCGGCATCGGCCTGGAGCTGCAGTACCGGTCGGCGCTGCAGCGGCGCGGGCGCTGGCCCGGCTGGTACCTGTGGCGGGCGGCGCTGCTGTTCACCGAGGGCCTGCTGCACTACGTGCTGATCTTCGAGTTCGACGTGCTGATGAGCTACGCGGTGACGTCGATGCTGGTCGCGTACCTGATCGGCCGCAGCGAGCGGGCGATCAGGGGCTGGACGATCGCGATGGCCTCGCTGCACGTCGCGTTCATCGGCGTGTGCACGTTCGGCCTGCTGAGCGGACACGCATCGATCGGCGGTGGCGGCGAGCCGTCGCAGCTGTACGCCTCCGGCAGCCACCTCGACCAACTCTCGTCGCGAATCGCCGACTGGGGGACCTACCGGATCGAAGCGATCTTCATCATCCCGATGTCCACGGCGCTGTTCCTGATCGGCGCCCGGCTGTACCGCGCAGGTGTGTTCGCGCCCGAGGGGCAACGGCTGCGGAACCGGCTGATGCTATTCGGGTTCGGCGTCGGCGTGCCGTTGAACCTGGTCACCGTTTACGCGGGGCACGGCTGGTTCATGGTGGACCGCTACATCCTGCCGCCGATCATCGCGCTGGGCCTGCTGGGACTGATCCCCTCGGTGGTCGGCGCGATGCGCGGTGCCCCGGGGCCGCTGCACCGGGGACTGACCTCGGTCGGCCGAACGGCGTTGTCCTGCTACGTCTTCCAGAACCTCGTGGCGACGATCCTGTGCTACGGCTGGGGATTCGGCCTGGCAACGCGCTTCGACTGGGCCCGCCCGTGGTGGGTCCTGGTGATCTGGGCAACGATCTGCGCAACGTTCATGGCCCTGTCGACGTGGTGGCTCCGGCACTTCGAACGAGGCCCCCTCGAAGCGGCCTGGAACCGGGCCTACCGCCTACCCCAACGGTGACAGATGCCCGTGAGTGGTTTCGGGTGCTATAGCAACACAAAGTACTCACGGGCCCTGACCAGCCAAAACGTCCGTCAGCTGCGGAAGTGATCCGCCTTCACAGCAGCGAGGAACCGCGCCCAAGCCCCCCGAGACACGGCTAACGTCCCACCGTCCCGATCCTTCGTATCCCTGACGCCCACCAGTCCCGAGGCTGAACCGACCTCGACGCAACCCGTGTTGTGGCCGCTGTAGGTGCTCTTGTGCCAGCTTGCTAACGCGTATGTCATGCCTTCTCGCTTTCGAACCTCACCGCGTAGGTAGCGATGAGCCGTGCCGACTGCTCCGGGCTCATCGCTACGTCTCCGAGCTTGCTGATTGTCGCTCGGAACGGAGGTTCTTCGGCAGGGTCGTTCAGCAGCAATCCTGAGTTGTGCGCCTCGACATATATGTTCGCGTTGCCCCGGACGAACTCCAGTAGTGAGAAGCCGCCGTCCAGCCCCAGGTGCGCGCCGAGACTGGTGGGCGCGACACGGACCGTGATGTTCGGCTGCTCGATCGCTTTGAGCACGTGCCGAAACTGCTCTGCGGCCACCTGCGGCCCACCCACTGGCCGAGCCAGCACCCCTTCGTCCAGGAACACTGCCAACTTTACGGGTTCTGACTTGTAGAGCACTCCTTGCCGCACCTGCCGAACGTTCACGGCTTCATCGATCTCAGTCATGGTCTTGCTGCCGACCTCGAAGATCGCCCGGGAGTAGGCGCGAGTTTGAAGCAAGCCAGGGACGTAGGCCATCGAGACCTCGGTGATGCGAACCGCCCGCTGTTCCGCGTCGATCAAACCTGTGATCTGCGACGTCAGTCCCTTGTGGAGCTCCCACCACACAGGCTGGTCAAGCTCGCGCGCCATCTTCAACAAACGCTCGCGATCGGCGCCCTTCACCTTCAGCCCAGCCAGAAGCGTCGCGACATCGGCCTCGGCAATGCCTTGCTGTGCGTTTTCGACGCGACTGACTTTCGCCCGCGACAAACCGACTTCCGCAGCGAGCTCTTCGAGCGTCAGACCACGCGCCTTCCGCAGGGCTCGCAACTCCTTCGCCAGTGCTCGGGCACGAGGGGTGTTCGCCATGTGGTCAGCCTAGAGGGACGGCATCGCCTATCAAGATCGCTCGATCGAGTAATTGAGAATTCCCATCCTTGTTGAGAATGTTATTGCCACAGATGACAGGGCTGATTGACATGGGTTCGAGGGCTTGGTGGGTGGAGTTCGATGCAGCTTCGCTGGCCGCTCGGCGGGAGGGCGTCGTGTACTGGATCGTCCCGGCCGGGATGAAAGTTCGGCATGGCATCACCGACAAGCCCGGACCGTGGCCCGCCACGCCGCGCACGGCCAGCATTACCGCCCAGTGCGCCGGATGCGTCACGGAGTACCAGCGCCGCGGCTCACCTTCGGCCGTCTGGGACTTCTGAGGGCGATTTCACTGCGCGAAATCGGCGCCTTCCCCCAGCGGCCTCGCCGGCCGTCGTTCCCCCGGCCCGGTTCGGCGAGGTCTCCCCGGCAGGGGCGAGATCCCCCCTCGACGCTCGCCCCTGCCGGGCCTTCTTCCAGGAAAGGACAGCGAAATGGTCGTTCTGATCAGCTCTCTGCTGGCCGCCTTGACCTTCGGCATCGTCGCCTTCGGTTGGATCGGCCGGTCGACCGGCCAGCACGCAGGCGCGGGTGAAGGAGCACTGGGCGTTTGGCAGCTGTGCGCGCGGGTTGCGATAGAGCGACAACGCGAGATGGAGACCGAGGTCTACGGCCGGCACGCGCTACTCGGCCGCGGCTCTTAGGTGTTCGAGGGCCTTGTGGTTCGGGGTACCCGGTTCTGCCGTCAGGAGGATCAGGCGGTGCTTTTGGCCCAGGACCTGCAGGGTTTGGCAGTCCAAGTCGATCGGGTCGAAGTCCGGGTGGGGCCGTGAGTCTGCGGGCAGCCATAGCAACCCAAAAGACCAAGGACGGGGTGACCAGGTCAACCTTGCGCTGCGACGCTGCCGACCGCCCGAGTCACATCTCCGCCGAGTTCCGTTGGAATCGCAGGGCGTTGCAGGCGAAGACGCTCACCGCTCCCAGGACCGCGCCGAGGAGGTACCCCGCCAAGACGTCGTGCGGGTAGTGGACGCCGATGAAGATCCGCGAGAACCCTTCGACCAGCGCGAGAAGCACCGCGATCGCCGTGATGCGGTGCCACAGCATCGCCAGCGCCACCGCGAAGGCCGCGGCCGTCGCCGAGTGGCCGCTCGGCAAGGACCAGATGCTCACGTCGGCGCAGTTCTCGATCGTGCCGCCCGGGATCGTCATCGCCCGGCACGGCCGGTCCTGCTGGAAGACGTCCTTGACCAACCCGGCGGCCACCCACGCGGCCCCGCCCGCCAGCAGCGGTGCGACCAGCACCGCCAGCCGCCGGTCCGCTCGCCACCACGCGACCAGCGTCAGCAGAGCGAACACCGCCAGCAGCGCCTGGGTGCGGAACAGCGCGAAGGCGTGCACCCAGTGCGGTGTCGAAATCGCCCACTCCGCGATCGCCCGGTACCACTCCGCGCTCAGCTCCAGCAGACTCCGCACCAATCCGACATTACCGACCGACCGGTAGCGTCGATGCGGTGAAGGTGCCGAAACGGGACGTGCTGTGGTGGCTCGTCCTGCCACCCTTACTTTCGGCAGAATCCCGACATCCGGGTGGCGCGATCTCGCGCGAAATCGACGCAGCAACGGGTGACCGCGACGGCCGCCCCGTTGGCTACGGATCGTGATCCGGGTTGCGCGACGGTGTGGACATGTTCGGTGAGACGGTTGAAAGTTGCTGTCTTCGCCGGCTTTTCGGCGGTTGGTGCGCAGTACCCTGACTCGGCTGGATCGTCGACTAGGAGGTAGTCGTGCGTTCACTTCTCCTCGTCAGCACCATCATCGCCACGCTCGCATCCCCGGCCCACATTAGCGAACGGGAGTCGCTGGATCCGCTGCTCCGGTCGGCCGCCGAGCGCGTCACCACATCGGACACGGTGGCGGAGGCCAAGTGGGGCACCGGCCAGCCGATCGACGACCCGGGGCGGGAGCAGCAGGTGCTCGACGCCGTCGCGCGCAAGTCGCTGGAGCTGGGCATCGACCCGGAGGAGGCGAAGCGGGTCTTCCGGGACCAGATCGAGGCCAGCAAGCTTGTCCAACGCGCCCTGCACGAGCGCTGGGCGGCGCACCCCGACGAACGGCCGGCCGAACACCCCGACCTGGGTGAGATCCGGCCGATCATCGACCGGCTGAACGACGAGATCCTGCTGGAACTGCGCGATACCCGGCAACTGCGCGAACGCCCGGCCTGCGGCGGCCGGCTGACCAGCGCCTTCCAGCACACCCGGACCGACCTGCGGCTGAACTGCCTGCACCAGCTCGGCCTGACCCGGGCGATCCCGTCGATCTGCACCCGCCCCTGACCCAACACCTGGCCCCAACGCCTTCCCCCAGCACCTTCCCCCAACGCCTGGTCCCAGCGCTCTGACCGCAATTTCAATGGAAATCAGAGGTCCGATTTCCATTGGGGTTTTTTCATCCTGTTTGTGCTGGTGGTGGGGGGTTGACGGGGTGGGGTGGGGTGTGTGTGGGCTGGTCAGGGGCGATGATCATTTTTGATGATCGTTTGTCAGCGGGTGATTTCGAGGTTGGTCAGCACCAGCAGGGCCCGTAGTAGGCGGGTGGCGTTGGCTGCGTGCATGCGTAGGCGGGTGAGGATGCGCCAGTTTTTGAGGTCGGCGAAGCCGTGTTCGCAGGTGGCGCGTTCGCGGGCAACGAGTTGGTTGGCTTGTTTCTGGGCGTCGGTGAGCGGGTGGGCGCGGGCGGCGCGGCGGCCGATGATGATCACGGGTTCGTCGGGGTCGTCTTCCAGTCCGGTGAATCCGAGGTCGCACATCGCGCCGAGTTCGGCGTCCCGGAGTGCGGTGGTGATGTTGTTGTGGCGGGCGGTGGTGACTTCCGAGGCCCGCCCTGGTTTGGCCGCAGAGAACCACAACAGGTTGCCTTTGTGGTCGGTGAGGGCGAGAAACAGCAGGCCGTGGGCTTTGTGTTTGCCGCTGTAGTTGCGCCGGTTGTTCTTGCCGGTGCGGCGCTGGGTGCGCACCAGGGTGCCATCCAGCAGCACGACCTCACCCCCGCCGCGGGCCACTTTGCTCAGGACGCGGTCCAGGCGCGGGGCACGGGCGGCCAGCAGGTCGATGACCTCCAGCACCCAGCGGCGGATCGTCGAGGCCGACACCCTGTTGCCGCCGGCGATGTCCAGCAGCCGCTGGTCGTGACGCAGCACCGCGAGCACGATGATCGCCTGCGTACCAGGGGTCACCTTGCGCCAGCGAGAGCGGATTTTCCTGCAGTGCGTGGTGATCAGCGAGGCGAGGTAGTCGATCGTGGCCCTCGACACGGGAAGTTGGGCTTGGTACACAATGGGTTCGGTGCCCTCGGCGGGGCTGGATTGGGTTTTCACACACTCCCCAACCCCGCCGGGGGCACTCTCGTTGCAGCCAACCGGCCATGATCATCGTCACATCTTCTCCGCGACCACGGCCACCGTCAGATGATCTTGATAAATGATCATGGCCCTGGCCAGCCCGCCCACACCACGCCACCCACGACCACACCCTCTGACCAGCCAAGATCAGGATGAAAAAAGCCCATTGAAATTGCGGAAGTTGTCCACAGCCATCGGCGTGTTGTGACCCGACACGCCGATGGTCTTCAATTTCCATTGAAATCGGAGGGGTCAGCGGACGACGGAGCGGTCAGCGGACGACGGAGGGGTCAGCGGAAGTCTTCGGCGGGGTCAGTGGAAGGCGTGGCGGGGTCAGTGGAAGGCGGTGGCGTGGTCTTCTACCCATTCCCGGAAGGTTCTTGGTAGGTGGCCCGTCACCTTTTCCACCGCCGGGGACACCGGCTCCGGGTCGTGGGAGATCCGCTGCCAGTAGGCGAGGGCGCCGTCCGCGAACGACGTCGGCCAGCCGTTGTCCAGCAGTTGGCGGCGGGCTGCTTCTCGGGAGAGCTCCTCCCACCTCAGCTGGCGGCCGATGACCTCGCCTATCGTTCGCAACTGCTCGGCCTGGGTCGACACCTCCGGCCCGGTCAGGACGTACGCCGCCCCGTTGTGGCCGTCTTCGAGGAGCACCCGCACCGCGACATCTGCGATGTCCTTCTCATGGATCAGCGGCCGGGCCGCCGCGCCGTACGCATCGCGGACCACTCCTTCCGAGCGGATCGCTTCGGCCCAGCCCAGCACGTTGCTGGCGAATCCACCGGCGCGCAGGAACGTCCAGTCCACATCGGACTTCTCGATGAGCCGTTCCACCTGGGTGTGGAACACCTCGTCGTCGCCCACGCTGGTGGCCGACAGGTAGACGATGTGCCTGGCCCGCTTCGCGATCGCCTCCACGACCGGCGGCGCGAGCTCCGCCGACATCAACGGCCAGACCAGGAACACCGACCCGACGTCGTCGAGCGGGAGCGAGTCCGGGTCGGTCACGTCGCCCCGCACCACCTCCACGCCGTCCGGGGCCGCCACCTCGGTCGGGTCGCGGGTCGTCATCGCGCGAACCTGGACACCCTCCTCGACCAGCCCGGCGACGACGTGCCTCCCCACCTTGCCGGTCGCCCCCACCACGAGAACCTTGTCGCCGCTCATCGCCGCAGCTCCTTCGTTCGACTGGCACGAACGCTAAGAGTTCGATTTAACTGGAGGTCAACACCGACCGCGGCGGCTTGACCTCCAGCGCGCTGGAGGTTCGATGCTTGGGACCAGCACTGATCCCGCGGACCTCGGGAGCGAACCATGCCGGTCGAAGTCGGAATCTTCTTGCCCAGCGCGGCGGAGCCCGAGATCCGCGAGGCGGCCTACCACGCCGTGGACGCCGAGCTGGACGCCATCTGGAGCGGCGACCACCTCGCCAACGGGGTTCCGGCGCTGGACGGCATGCTGGCCCTGGCCACGGCGGCTGCCGTGACAGAGTGCATCGACATCGGCTTCGCCGTCTATCTCCCCGCGCTGCGACCACTCGTGTGCGCGGCCAAGCAGATCGCGACGCTGCAAAACCTTACCGGCGGCGACCGCCTGCACCTCGGCATCGGCGTCGGCGACCACGACAGCGGCTACGCCGCCGTGGGCCTCGACGCCGCTACGCGCGGCCGGCGCACCGACGAGTTCCTGCAGCTCCTGCCGTCGCTGCTGGCCGGCGAGCCGACCGTGCTGCCGCACGGCGCTACCGCGCAGCTCACCCCGACTGTCGCCGTGCCGCCGCTGTGGATCGGCGGCTCCGCGCCTGCCGCGCTGCGCCGCGCGGCTTGCTTCGGCGACGGCTGGATCGCCGAGATGCACAGGCCGGACGGGATCCGCACCAAGGCCGCGCGGCTGCGCGAGCTCGCCGAGGAGGGCGGTCGCCCGGCTCCGCGCCTGGGCCTCGCGATCCAGGGCAGCCTGGTCAATCGTCCGGACGCCGGTCTGCTCGACCGCTGCGCGGGGAATCTGGCAAAGCTCTTCGGGATTCCGGTCGATGTGGCCCGTGACTACGTCGTCGCGGGGACGCCCGAGCAGGTCGCGGAGCAGCTCGCCGCCTACGCCGAGGTGGGTGTCGAGAAGATAGCGTTCGCCGTGGACGGCGACTGGCACAGCTCCTGCGACCTGCTCGGCCAGGTCCGCCAGCTCCTCGATCCGGCGGAGCGACCGAGGTGCCTCAGGTCGAAGTGACGAACCGAGGCTTGGGTGCGCTATCCACCCGGCGCGTTCTTACCGATGCCGGCTAGTGGGGTGCGGGTCGCACCACGCGGCCCTGCTCCACATCGCGCAGCCCAGCCGCGCTCAATCCGGCCTGTTCGGCGACTTGGAGTTGCGTGAGACCAGCTCGTTTGCGGAATCCGCTGACCAACCGCCCCAACTTGCTCCCGGTCGCGCCCACAAGACCACCTCAATCGAAGAGCCATCGAATCATTGGTGATTAAGCGCCGCAGCGGACTGCGGAGTCCGAGACCGGCGACGGCTCGCTTTCGCGTGTCCTCACAACAGTCTCGACGAGGCGGCGCCGCATTCGTTTCCATTCCCGCGGATCTCAACCGGCGAAGTCGTGTTCGGACAGTGCTTCGCTGAGCGCGGTGACGATTTCGCCGACGGTTTCGCCACCGGTGATCAGCTCTATGCCGCTGCCCGGATTCAGGCACAGGACGTGCTGCTTCGCCGGCCAATTGGCGGCGAGGACGAGAAACGGCAACTGCGTGAAGTGCTCGACCCGCCGGGCGTGGCATGCCGTTGCTGGACCTGATCCAGGAGGGCAACGTCGGGCTGCTGCGCGCCGCCGAGAAGTACGACCACACCCCGGGTTTCCGGTTCGCCACCTACGCGACCTGGTGGATCCGCAAGGCGATCGGCCGGGCGCTGGTGGACCAGTCGCGCACCATCCGGCTGCCGGTGCATGTGACCGAGCAGCTCGCCCGGGTGGCGCGCGTGCGGCGGGACCTGGCCGCGGAGCTGGGCCGATCCCCTCGGTACGACGAGCTCGCGGAAGCGCTGAAACTCCCGTTCTGCCAGCTGCTCGAACTGCTTCTGCCAGCTGCTCGAACTGCTCTCGGTCGCGCAGGAACCGCTCAGCCTGGACCAGCCCATCGGCCCGGACTTGCAGCACGCTGGCCGATCTGCTGCCCCGCCCCGACGACCACGACGCGGCGGGAATCCAGTTGCTGTGCAACGAGATCGAGAATGTTCTCTGCAGGCTCAGCCCGCGCGAACAGCAGGTCATCCGGTTGCGGGCTCGACGACTGCCGGCAGCGCACGCTGGCGGAGATCGGCCACGAGCTCGGCGTCACCCGCGAGCGGATCCGCCAGCTGGAGCACCGCGTCCTGTGCAAGCTCCGGGAACCCGACCGAGCCGAACGCCTCCTGACCTACGTCAGCTGACGCGGTCCAGCCGCCCGCCACGACTGAAGCGAACGGCCCGTCCGCCTCACCTACCGGAGCAAACAGTCCGTTCACCCCACCCAACAACACGCACCGCCACGATGACGGAATGGAGCGAACGGCCCGTTCGTCTCGCCTACCGGGGCGTACAGGCCGTTCGCTCCAGAGCCGGTTTCGGCGGCGGGCCCGAGGCGCGCGTTGGGCGCACGCAGATCGGGATCCCGCAGGCCGGGCTACTCGCGGGCCGCCGAGGTGAAGCTCATGTCGGCGTAGCGGGTGCCCGCGACCTTCGACGAGATCGGATCCAGGAGGGCGAGGTCGGCCGCCGTGAGCGCGACGTCGACGGCGCCGAGGTTCTCGTCGAGCCTGGTGCGGCGCCGGGTGCCCGGGATCGGCACCAACGCCGGGCCGTCCTGCTGCGCGTACAGCCAGGCCAGCGCCACCTGCGCGAGCGTCGCGCCGTGCCGCTGCGCGACCTCCCGAAGCGGCTCCAGGAGTTCGGCGTTGCGGGCCGCGTTCTCCCCGGAGTACTGCGGGAACTTCCGCCGGAAGTCGCCGTCCGACAGCTTCGCGGCGTCTGCGAACGCCCCGGTCAGGAACCCGCGCCCCAGCGGCGAGTAGGGCACGAGCGCCACGCCGAGCTCCTTGGCCGCGGGCACCGCGGTGTTCTCCACGTCGCGGTTGAACACCGACCACTCGCTCTGCACCGCGGCGATCGGGTGCACGGCGTGTGCGGCCCGCAGCTCGTCGCCGGTCACCTCGGACAGCCCGAGGTGGCGCACCTTGCCCTCCGCGACCAGCTCCGCCATCGCCCCGACGGTCTCCTCGATCGGCACCGTCAGGTCACGCCGATGCATGTAGTAGAGGTCGATCACGTCGATGTTGAGCCGCCGCAGGCTCGCCTCGGCCGCCTCCCGCACGTAGGCCGCGTCACCGCGGAAGCCCCGGTAGTTCGGGTCGTCGGCCTTGCGGACCAGGCCGAACTTGGTGGCCAGCACCACCTGCTCGCGGTGCGCGTTCACGAACGGGGCGAGGAACTCCTCGTTGGCGCCCGAGCCGTAGATGTCGGCGGTGTCGAACAGGGTCACGCCCCGCTCCAGGGCGTGCTCCAGCGTGCGCCGCGCCTCGTCCTGGTCGGTCGGGCCGTAGAACTCGCTCATCCCCATGCAGCCGAGGCCCTGCGCGCCCACCACCGGGCCGGATCCCAGCTGAACCTGCCGTAACGTCATCTCGTTCCCCTTCGGATCGGCTGCCACCCATGTTCGGCCCGATCGCGGGCGCGCGGCAGGGCGCGTTTCTCCTGGGTGTGGCACACCCAGGCTGGCGTGGCAGCATCGATGGGGTGAGCAACGAGCTGGGCAGTTTCCTGAAGGCCTGCCGGGCGCGCCGCAAGCCGACCGAGGTCGGCATCCCGGCTGGGCACGGGGTGCGGCGGACGCCTGGCCTGCGGCGCGAAGAGGTCGCGGCGGTGGCCGGGATCAGCGTGGACTACTACACGCGGCTGGAGCAGGGCCGCGAGCGGCACCCGAGCGAGGCGGTGCTGGACGCGCTGGCGCGGGCGCTGCTGCTGGACGCCACCGAGCGGCAGTACGTGGGCAACCTGGCCAGGCACTCCTCGGGCAGCCGCCCGGCGCAGCCGGAGGTCGGCTCGGTCCGGCCGACGGTGCTGCGGTTGCTCGACGTGGTCGGCGAATCACCGGCCTACATCCTGAACCGCAGCAACGACGTGGTCGGGGCCAACCCGGCGGGGCTGGCCCTGCTCGCGGGTATCGACCAGTGGCCGGCGGAGCGCCGTAACACGACCCGCTACCTGTTCCTGGACCCGGCGGCCCGGACAGTGTTCGTGGGTTGGCGCGACGTGGCGCAGGATTCGGCCGCCGACCTACGCGCGACCTTCGGCGACAACCCGCAGGACCCGGGGCTCACCGCGCTCGTCGACGAGCTGACGACGAAGAGCGAGGAGTTCCCGGCGATGTGGGCGCGGCACGAGGTGCAGCCCAAGTCCACCGGGGTGAAGCGGTTCGACCACCCGGCGGTGGGCCGGATGGATCTGGACTACGAGGTGCTGGCGGTGCGCGGCGCCGACCAGCGGATCGTCATCTACCAGGCCGAACCGGGCACCCCGGACCACGATGCGATGACGCTGCTCAACCTCGTCGCCCGCCGCACCGTGCCGGACCAGGCCACCGGCTGACGCCCGGGCGGTACCGTCGGCCGGTGCTGCGACCTGACTACCCGATCTCGACCGATCGCCTGGTGCTGCGCCCCTTCACCACCGCCGACGTGGCGGACGTCTGGGCCTACCAGCGCCAACCCGAAGTTGCCCGCTACCTCAGGTGGGATCCGCGAGACCTCCAGCAGACGCAGGACGCCGTCGAGGGGATGGCCGCGGAGACCGAACTCCGCGCCGAAGGCGACTGCCTCAGCCTCGCGGTGGTCTTGCCGGCGCTCGGCGTGATCGTGGGGCAGGTCGAGCTCGTCTGGCTCAGCGAGGAGCATCGGCAGGGCGAGATCGGCTACATCTTCAACCCCGACCACCAGGGCAAGGGCCTGGCCACCGAGGCTGCCCGCACAGTCCTCCGCCTGGGCTTCGAGGAGCTCGACCTGCACCGGATCGTCGGCAGGTGCAACGCCCTGAACACCGCCTCGGCGAAGCTGATGGAACGCCTCGGTATGCGCCGCGAGGCCCACTTCATCCAGAGCTCGATCATCAAGGGTGCCTGGCGCGAGGAGTTCGTCTACGCGATCCTGCGATCCGAATGGCGGCGCCAGGACTGATCTCCCGCCTGGCTCGTGCCGACTTCCCGCGGCGGGATCTAGTGCCTGGCCGCCGACCGTCCACAGTGGTCAACCTTGGACGGTCGGCGGATCGCGCGGATCAGTCGGAGAGGGCCTGGTAGACGGTGGTGCGGAAGTCGGTGAAGTGCTGCGACGGCGCGGCGGAGGCCATCGCGCGCTGGGTGAGCAGGATGCCGATCAGGTCCTCCGCCGGATCTCCGAAGGCGGTCGTGCCGAGGCCGCCCGACCAGCGGAACTGGCCCGGCGTGGTCGACAGGTCGACGCGGTGGGTGACGACGGCTTGGCCGAACGCCCAGCCCGCGCTCTCGCCGAGGATCGGCCGCGCATCCGCCTTCTGCTGGTCGGTGAGCTGGTCGGTGCACATCAGCGCGACGGCCGGCCGGGACAGGATCCGCTCTCGCCCGTAGCGCCCACCGTCCAGCAGCATCCGGTAGAAGGCCAGGTAGTCGTCGACGGTCGAGACGAGGCCGCCACCGCCGCCGGGGAACTTCGGCAGGCTGTCCACGGGATCGTCGCGCCGGACGAGCTCGCCGCCCGGCCCGGCCTGGTAGCTCGGCGCGAGCCGGTGCAGTTGGTCGGCGGGCACGTGGAAGCCGGTGTCGCGCATGCCGAGCGGCTCGAAGATCCGCTCCCGCAGGAAGTCCGGCAACGATTTCCCGGAGGCCCGGGCGATCAGCACGCCCAGCACGTCGGATCCGGTGTGGTAGAGCCACTGCTCGCCCGGCTGGTAGGCCAGCGGTAGTTCGCCGAGGCGGCGCATCCACTCGTCGATCGACAGGTCGACGACGTCCAGTCCTGGTGCCAGACCGGCCTCCGACAGCGCCCGGAAGATCGGTGGGTTGCCCAGGACGACGCCCAAGCCAAACTGGAAGGTCAGCAGGTCGCGCAGGGTGATCGGCCGGTTCGCGAGCACCGTCTCGTCGAGCGGCCCGTCGGGCCGGGCCAGCACCCGGCGGTCGGCCAACTCGGGCAGCAGCTCGTCGACCGGGTCGTCCAGCCGCAGCACGCACTCTTCCACCAGGATCAATGCCGCCGCCGCGGTGATCGGCTTGGTGTTCGAGGCGATTCGGAAGATCGTGTCCCGGCGCATCGGCTCGGTCCCGCCGACCGCCTGCGTGCCGAACGCCTCGATGTGCGTCTCGCCGCCTCGGCTCACCGCGGCCACCGCGCCCGGCAGCTCGCCCCGGGCCACGTAGCCGTTCATCACCTCGTGCAAACGCGCCAAGCGCTGCTTCGCGAAACCCATGGTCCCTCCTACAACTCCGCCGGTCAGCTGCCGTGAGCGGTCCTGTTGGTGCAGAGGCTGTTTGGGAGCTCGTGCTGCCTGGCGGTTCCGGCGGCAGCCCCATCGGGAGCGGTCTGGTGCCGCCTCGCCAAGCGGTGTGAAGCGAACGGCCTGTACACCTCACTAGACGGCACGAACGGTCCGTTCGCTCCATTCACCTGTCGCAAACCCCGGGCTACTGGTGTGAAGCGAACGGCCTGTTCACCTCACTAGTGTCCTGCGCCGGAGATTCGTTGACAATATGATCGGAGTGACTCCAAGATCTCGTCAGCGCTCTTCGTCCAGATGAACGGCCGGGGATCGTTGTTCCACTCGTCGATCCAGTTGCGGATATCGGCCTCGAGTGCCTGGACGCTGGTGTGCACGCCGCGTTGCAGGAGTTTGGTGGTCAATTCGCCGAACCAGCGTTCGACCTGGTTGATCCAGGACGATCCGGTCGGGATGAAGTGGATTTGGAATCGGGGATGCTTCGCTAGCCATTTCTGGATGATCTCGGTTTTGTGGGTGGCGTAGTTGTCACAAATGACATGGACGCCTAACTCCGCCGGTACGGTTTTGTCGATCTTGGTGAGAAATTTGCGGAACTCGACCGAGCGGTGCCGGCGGTGCAGCGAGGAGATGACCTTGCCGGTGGCGATGTCGAAGGCGGCGAACAGGCTGGTGACGCCGTGACGGACGTAGTCGTGGGTGCGCCGCTCGGGCATGCCGGGCATCATCGGCAACACCGGCTGGGACCTCTCCAGCGCTTGCACCTGGGATTTCTCATCGGTGCACAGAACCACTGCGTTCTCGGGCGGGTTCATATACAGGCCGACGACGTTACGGACCTTCTCGATGAACTGCGGATCGGTAGAGAGCTTGAATGTGTCGGCCAAGTGGGGTTTAAGGTTGAACGCTTCCCAGATCCGCCCCACGGTCGATTTACTCAGCCCGGAACGCTTCGCCATCGATGCACGCGACCAATGCGTCGCGTTGTTCGGTTTCTCTTCCAACGTCGAGACGACCACCTTCTCCACCTGTTCGTCGGTGATCTTCCGCGGCGCGCCTGGGCGATCCTCGTCGGCCAACCCCTCCAGTCGTCGCTGGACAAACCGCGACCGCCACTTGCCCACCGTCGGCCGCGCCACCCGCAACTGCTCGGCGACATCCACATTGGACAAACCATCGGCGCATGCCAGCACAATCCGACACCGCAACGCCAAAGCCTGCGAACTCTTCGCCCGCCGAGCCCAACGCTGCAACGTCGAACGCTCATCGTCGGTCAGCACCAACTCAGCCTTCGGCCGCCCAGTCCTCGCCATTCCCGCAGTATAGCCTATTTAGACCATGAATTTCCGGTGCAGGACACTAGGAGCCTGTTGCAAAATTACGCCCACCACGGACCGTGATCGATCGATCACGGCTGAGATGGCCACTGGCGGGCAAACGGCGGCGATCGAGACTGATTTGGTACTTCGGTTCAGCCGTTCTCGCCGAAAACGCAACAGGCTCCTAGACGGCACGAACGGTCCGTTCGCCTCACACCAGCACATTCCAAAACGGCCTCTATCGCGCCAAAAGTACGCGCGGGCACCGACAAAGCGCGAGCGCCCACTTGCGGGCGACGCCCCGGCGACCGGCTTCCCGGTGTGCGATGTTGGGAACCGAGCTTGATCGACCGAGGAGGCGGCGATGGTTCGACGCATCCCCGCTGGCTGGCCCGCGCCCCGATCCCGCTGTACCGGCGCGGCCTGGGTTGGCTGCTCGGCATCCGGATCATGATGCTGGAACACCGGGGGCGGCGCAGCGGGCAACTCCGGTACGCGGTGCTCGAAGTGCTCGGCCGGGAGCCGGGCGCGCTGGTCCTGGTCCCGGCGCGGTCGGCAGCGATCGCCCCATCATGCAGCTCTCACCAACACCGGACCTCGGAAGCAATGCCCGAAGGTTCCCGTTCAATGGTACGGGAAGCCTGATTCTCCACGGAGGACACTTGTCCCAGGCCTTGCGAGGTAACGGCATTTTGACTGCCATGAGCTCCACTGGTGGCGAGCCGCCGCGGTGGCGGCCACCGCCACCGCGGCTGCTGACCGGCGCAGCCCACCCGGTACTCACTCGGCGCCCCATCCGACAACTCATCCGACACGGTCGAGCAGCGCGCCTTCGAATCGGCCGCCGCCGAGTTCGGCATCCCGGCCCCACTGCTGATGGCCACCTCGTTCCGGCTCACCAGGCGGGAAGACCACGAGGGCGAGCAGAGCGTGCGGGCGGCTACGGCCCAATGCACCTGATCGAGATCGATCCGGAGGAGCTGCGCAGCGAGAACCCGAAGCTGCAGATGCTCGCGGACCACCCGACCCTGCACACCCCTGGAGGAAGCCGCGGAGCTGGTGGACGCCCCGACCGAGCAGGTGAAGCGCGACATCGAGCAGAACATCCGGGCTGGCGCCGCGCTGCTCGCCGAACGCGCCAAGAAGCTCGGCGACGGGCAGCTGCCGAACACGATCGGCGGCGGGTACCCAGCGATCGCGGAGCTGCGCGGCAGCCCGCAGGCCAGCGGCGCGCAGGACTTCGCCGACAGCGTCTACGACGTGCTCGGCCAGGGCCGCGCCCGCACCACCTCCACCGGCCAGCGGGTGAAGCCGCTGCAGTACAAGGTCCCGGCCGGGCAGGTGTACGCGGCCGGCGAAAACGCGTCCACAAGGCGCATCATCGCCTGCTTCCTCGCCATGGCACCAAATCAAAGCGTGATCAAGCGACACCTCACCGAAGACATGACCAATGACGCAACTCATCGGACTCAAGAGGCCATGACGGCCCAAAACGCACGAGACCTGACCTGCAGGAAAGCAGCGACTCTCGCGGCAATCCGCCCCTCCCGCGACATACTGGCGGGATGAGCGAGCGGACCCTGGGACTGATCGGATCGGCGGCCGGTGGCGTGGAGGAGATCCGCCCGGCGCTGATCGAACCCGCGATCGCCCGGGGCTGGCGGGTCGCCGCGACGCTGACTCCGACGGCGGGCTGGTGGCTGCGGGAGTTCGGCGAGACCGAGCGGATCGAGCAGGTGACCGGCCTGCCGTGCCGCGTCGAGTCCCGCTTGCCCGGCGACGGCCGCCCGCACCCACCGATCGACTGCTACCTGGCATGTCCGGCGACCGCCAACACTGTCGTCAAGCTCGCCCTCGGCATCGCCGACAACCAGGCCCTGACCACGCTCGGCGAGGCGATCGGAACCCCGGAGATCCCGGTGGTGATTTTCCCGAAGATCAACATCGCCCAGGTCCGCCACCCGGCGTGGAAGTCCCACACCGAAACCCTGCGCGAAGCCGGGGTGGAACTCCTGACCGGCGACGACTACTGGCCCCTGCATGATCCCAGGAAGAAGCAGAAGATCCCCTGGCTCCAGATCCTCGACGCGGCAGAATCCGCGGTTGCCCGGCGAATCTGACTGCGCTCGAACCTCCCGTCGCGCGCCAGGCTGCCGTACTGCGATCGAGGAAGATCTTCGGGACGGCTGTTGCGCAAGCTGATGCGCCGAAAGCACTCCAGGCCGACTACACGTGGTTCCTGGCGGCGCGCGAATGGCCTGTGCTGGTGTCAGCCCTCGGCGTGCTGCTCGGCGCGATCACGATCCTGCCCAGCGCCGTGGGCATCGTGCTGTCGATGATCGCCCTGGTGGTCGCCCTGGTGATCGGCACCGTCACCGTCGTCCGGGATCTGCGGCACCTGTGCAAGCGGCGGTCCACCTACGAGTTCTCGCTGATCGCCGCCCCCGTTCCAGCACCAGGAGATCCCCGCTCCGGCCGCCTACCCCGGCGCTGGGTACAGCTCCCAACCGCGGGACCGCGCTGCTCAGCAATGACATCGACCGGGCCGAGCGCGACAGGACCTTCGCTGTGCGGCTGGCCGACGAACCGTACCGGCTGCCACCGGCCCTGCACGCCATCGCTGCGCACGTGCTTCCCGTGCGCGCCCGGGGCCGGCTGCTGTTCAACGGTCCGGTGGTGGGCTGCGCTCCGATCCGCTGCCCGGCATCGGCAACGCCGAAATCCGCTCGTACCGCACCGGTTCTTCGACTTCCAGTGCTCCAACGAGCTGTGCGCGATGCGGATCACGAGACGGGCGAGGACTTCGACCCGCGCCGACGGCTCCTGACCGACGCTTCCGGCCGGGTCCGCACCCTGGCGGCAGCGACCTTGCCGACGTCGTGGGGATCTCCACGCTGGCGATCACGACCGACGGCGGGCCGCTCCTGGTGCGCCAGTCCGACCACAACGCGTCCAGCCCGCCGCTGCTGGCGCCTTCCCGCAGCGGCTCGCTGGAGCCGCACGACCTCGTCGAATCCGGCGGTGGAGCGCGCAGCACGATGCACGACGCCGTGCGGGCGGGCATGGAACGCGAGCTCTGCGAGGAGACGGGCCTGAGCCCGGATTCCGTCGCAGGCACGGCCCTGACGGGGGTCGCGCGCTGGATGGAGCGCAGCGCCAAACCGGAGTTCTCCGGCGTGACCAAGCTGTCGGTGTCGAGCGACGAAGCCCGGAACACTGCATCACGAGGCGTGGAACGGCTGTACAGCTCCGACGTCACCGCGCGGGAAATCGACTTCGCCGCGGTGGGCGGCGAACTTCGCGGCGGAGCCGACGTCTCAACGCCCCCAGCCTTCCGGACCTGGTGCGCGACGTCGGCTCGCTCCCGCTCCTGCTCGCCATCCGCGCCGCAGCGCTGAGCGAATCGCCTGCGACCTGACGGCGCGGTCAGGACTCGTGCTCGGCGATGGCCGGGAACGCTTGTCGCACCTCGTCGAACAGCACGCCATGAAGTCCGTAGCCGAACGCGACCGCGCCCGCCCACAGCGCGCCGACGGTAGCGCACAGCGGATCCTCTTCACGGGCCGAGAACAGCGCGGGAAACGCCATCGCTTGCTGCAGGTAGTTGTCGTGCCTGCCGTCCAGCGAAGTCGTCGTCGTCCGTGGGACTCGCTCGTCGGACAGCAGCCGATCCCAGGCCTTCCTGTCGTCGTCGAAGGGCTCGGGCAGCGGCTCACCCCGGTCCATCGCTTCCAGTGCGGGTGCGATCCACCCGACGTCGTCGAGTTGGGCTTCCACGAACACCCGCCGGGTCACCCAGCGGGCGATCTCCCGCTGGGCCGCCGGACCCACCTCGGCGAGAGCGTCGACGAGGGGCCGGTCGAGCCTCGCGACGCTCTTCGCGCTGCCGCCCAACTGCCGCAGGCGTTCACCGGGCAGGCGCCCGCCCCACTCCCGCTCCTCGTACCTGAGGCGCGCCTGCTCGCGCTCCCTTTCTCGTTCGAGGGCCGCACGTCGCTCGACCTCCGCCTTCTCCTCCGGTGTCGGCGGCGGCGGTTGCTCGCGGGCGAACCCGTGCCAGTAGTCGGCGGCAGCGCTGGTCTGCTTGAGCACCCGGTCCGGCCCCGGCGGGGCCGGCCAGAACTGGAGGAGGTAGCGGTCGACCTGCGTTTCCTCTTCCATCCTGGTGTCCAGTTCGCGCGCTTCGTCCATCCGGATCGCGCAGTACCTGACCCGGTAGTCGATCTCGCGCAGGTCGAGCGGCCAGAACCCCTCCCCGCCCCAACCGACGAGCGCGGTATCGCCCTCGGGGTGGAAGGAGACCTCGACGATTTCCTCCCAAGTGCCGTCCAGCGGCGGGGCCTGGTCGTGGAGCTCCACGGTGAAGCCGACCTTGCCGGTGTGCAGGCCGGTGATCAGGTAGAGGGTGCCCGGCGACGCTGCACCGCACAGTCCGTTGTCCTGCCCGCCGAAGCATTCGAAGAGCCCGCCGAAGTCCTGCTCGCCCTGGACGTAGATCTGCCCGTAGTGGACCCACACCTCGTCATCCACCAGCGTTCGCACGCCAGCCCCTTCACTCGATGCCATGGAGCTGATGATCGCGAGAACCTCCGACAGCCGGGTCTCCACCGGTACGTGCCGGCCGGAACGCGACGACTCCCGGGTGCGGGCCCGTGATGCGCGACAGATCGGCCTCGGATGACGAGTGGCGCTGCCCAGCTCAGACCTGGGCAAGTCCTCCGTCGACGAAGAACTCGGCACCGGTGGTGAAGCTGCTGGCATCAGTTGCCAGGACGAGCACGGCTGCGGCTACCTCGTCCGGGTCTCCCAACCGGCCGAGGGGCATGCTGGCCAGCAGAGCATCCCTGAAGTCAGTCCCCTGGGCCGGATCACTCACGATGCCGGAGAACAAAGGGGTCTCGACCGGACCTGGGCTGACCGCATTGACCCGGATGCGGCGCCCCGCCAGCTCCACCGCCCAGGTACGCGCGAAGTTGCGGACGGCGGCCTTGGCGGCGCTGTAGACGCTCGACGCCTCGACGCCCTTGGACGCGGCGATGGACGACGTCAGGATGACCGACGCGCGATCCGACAGCAGCGGCAGCGCCTTCTGCACCGTGAACAGCAGCCCCCGGACGTTGATGCCGAAGACGCGGTCGAAATGGTCCTCGCTGACGTCTTCCAGCCGCGCGAGCTCGGCCACACCCGCGTTCGCGAACAGCACGTCGATGCGGCCGCTGTGGTCCCCGACCCGGGCGTAGAGACGGTCGAGATCCTCGAGCGAGGACACGTCGCTGCGCACGGCGATGGCTTGCCCGCGGGCGTTCTGCTCGTTGATCGCCTTCACCGCGGTGTCCAACTCGGCCTGACGTCGACCGGTGACGAACACGGTCGCCCCCTCCAATGCGAAACGCCTAGCGGTCGCCGCCCCAATTCCCGCGGAACCGCCGGTGACCACGGCGACCTTCCCTTCGAGTTGCCCCATGAGACATCCCTCCCCCGCCTATGCTCCCCGTGCCCGAGCCCCGGTCACATGGCCCTTCGCCCTCAGAGCCCATGCGGCCGATGATCGCGAGAACCCGGACAGCGCTGCGGGACCTACCAGCCCCGGGATCCGGAAGGCGCTCCCAGGCACCACGCATTTGCGAAGATCACCGTGCTGGTGCACCGCATCGAAGCGACTTGACCTGGGGTTCGGTGCTCCGGATCACCTGAACGGGGCGGTCTGGGGGAAGGCCTGGAGGACCGCCCAGGCGAGCCCGGACGCGATTGCTCCGATTCCGGCGAGCTGTCCCGGAGTTCGCACGCGTCGGTTCTCGCCCGAGTCCTTCCGCTTCGCTCGTACCGATTGGGAGATCAGCCCGACAACGAGCCCGATGACCGCCCCTGCCGCCACGACGAGCAACGTCGTCACCACAGCTGGCATGGCGTTCCACCTCCTGCGGCGCACACTGGGCCCCCTCCGCCGGGCCGCGCCAGGGGCGAACGTCCCCGGGAACACTGCTCGGCGCGCTCGGTTCCGCACACCTACCCAGAGGTGACTTTCGGCTCTGTTGGGCGGTGCCAGGCCGAGTGTGCTTGAGTAAAGGACTTCGTGAGGAGGTAGTGGCGGCGGATGACCGTCGCCCGCCCATCGCCAAATGGTTACTTGCAGCGAGCGACGTGATTCCCTGTTCAGCAACCGAATCCCGCGATGGGAGGTGTGCCGATGCCAAGCGAAGGGGAGCTGCTCAGCCAGGCCTTGCAGAACTCGATCAACCAAGCGCAGCACAGTTTGGAATTTTTCAACAATTGCAAAAATTCCTTCCTCTCGAAAATGTCGGCTGGAAACCACCTTCCCACCGATATCTACGACCCCGAAGGCCCGATAACGTACCAATGGGAGGCGAACTGGCTCGGGAGAGCCGCTTCGGATGCGCAGCAAGACCTGGATCAGCTCAAGGCATTGCAGTCCAAGCCCTACACCTCTTGGAGTGCTCGAACCGACGAGCTGCGCGACTGGTACCTCAGAGCAACCAATACATCCAATCCGTACACCGACACCGAGTCGTACCAGGATTACTGGAAAGAGCTGCAACGCAGCGCGGCGGAGGACACGGATTTACTCGCCAAGATGCGAAGCGACCCGAACTGGGTGAAGGACCCCTACAGGGACCCCGTTGCGCAACGACCACTCCGAATCCCCAGTCCGAGGCCCGCTGACATCGGTGACTCGACAGTGCCGCCAACTCTCCCATCACCGGACAGGCTGAAGGCAGGCGCCGCCGCTGCAGAGGTGGCCGCCGCCGAAGAACCCGCCGCGCCGGGTGCAGCGGATGACCTCAAGAGCGTCGCCGCGACCGACGTCGCCGGCTTGACGCCTGAGGTCGGGGCATTGGAGACGACCGCCATCGAGTCGAGTCAGAGCGTCGCATCCGAGGCAGGGCTTGTCGGAGGCATGGTGGCGACCCTCGAAGTTACCTGCGGTAACGCCATTTCCTGGACCATGGGGTTCATCGGGGCGGCCATCAGAGGTGTGGCAACCGCCCTGGGTTGGCTGGCCGGTTTGATCGGCGGCTGGGACGTCCTGATCACGATCCTGCTGGCAGGCGCCACCGCCACATTCGTCTCCCACGTGTGGGATTACCTGAACGCTCCCACCATCCCGCCGCCAACACCTCCGGCGGTGCAAGCCCCTCCGGTACCCGGCCCGGCGCAAGGCGACAACGGGAACCAAAACCCGGCGAATAACGGAGCCGACAACTCGAACCAAAACTCCAACAGCGGGAACAGCGGCCCAGAACCCAACACATCCAACAACCGCAACAACAGGGGGAGCCCAGAACCGAACAGCGACGCCAACTCGAACGTCGGGAGCGCAGAAACGAACGGCAGCAACAACTCGAACACCGGGAACCAAAACCCGAACAGCTACGACAACTCGAACACCGGGAACCAAAACCCGCCGAACAACGGAGCCGACAACTCAAACCAAAACTCCAACAGCGGGAACAGCGGCCCAGAACCCAACACTCCCAGCAACAGCAACAGCAACAGCAACAGCAACAGCAACAGCAACAGCAACAGCAACAGCAACAGCAACGAGAACGGGAATCAAAACCCGAACAGCAACGGGAATCAGAACCCGAGCAGCAACGGCCAGCAGGGAGGCCAGGGCGGATCGTGCTCACCCTGTGGGGGCAATAGCGACGAGAGTGGCAACACCGGGCAAAGCAGCGGAGGCCAAAGCAACAACGGCGGCAGCGGCGGCAGCGGCGGAGCTGGCGGCTACGGTTCCGCCTTCCACATCAACATTGCCAACTGCTGCTGAGATCTGCCACCCTCGCGGGCCGGCAACGCATGATCCCGCTCCCCTGGTCCATGAACTGCTCGTGCCTTCCGGTCTTGTTCGGGTACGCGACCGGAATGGAGCGGGGGTTGATCTCGAACTGAATCAGCCCCCACTTGTTCGCCAGCGGTTTGCCGGCAGGATTCGCGGACACCCGCTTTAGGTTGTTTCCGGTGGGCTTGAGCTCGAACAGTGTTGGATGCCCGCCGGGTCAGGGCAGGTGCGCGAGCACGTTGACCACGGTGCCGCTGGGGTCCTCCACGAAGAAGCGACGCACGCCCCACGGCTCGTCGGTGAGCGGATACACGACGCGCAAACCGCGGCGGACAGACTCGGCGTGCGCCGCATCAACTGCCGCCGGGTCGCCGACGTCGATCCCGAAGCGCGGCGCGGGGGCTTCCATGCCGCGTGGCGAGATGATCACTTGAGCCGTGGGGTTGTCCGGCGACCTCAGGCAGAGGACGGGATCTTCCATCGCGATCTCGAGACCGAATACCCCGACGTAGAAATCGCGCGACGCGGCGAGATCGTCCCCGTCGGCGTAGGGAAGGATTCTCCTGATCATCACCGCATTATTGTCGCCGTGCGCACCACCCGGCTTGGACGAATGGAAGCCCCACCACCAGCGGCACACTCCCTCGAACTGGGCCAGCCCCCGCTCGTCCGTCAGCTTCGCCCACGGCAGGATTCGAGTCCGATCTGGGAGACTTCGCTTCCGGCCATTTCCGGGGTCTTCGCCGTGACCTCGACGGATTCCGGTTGCGGACGCCGGTTTTAGCCCAGAGCGGGCCCTCGTGTCACCTTCGCCAGAACAGGTGGTGGGTCACGCCGCTCGGGCTGGGCACGACCTCGAGGTGGAACCGGTCGAGCAGCTCCTCGGGCGACTCCCAGAGCCGCACCCCGGATCCGAGCTCCACCTGCGAGACCACCACGTGCATGGTGTCGACGAGGCCGGCGTCGAGGAACTGCCGGATGGTGGTGGCCCCGCCGCCGAGCCGGACGTCCTTGCCCTGCGCCGCTTCCCGCGCCTGTTCGAGGACCGTGGCCGGATCGCCTTCGACGAAGTGGAACGTCGTGTCGGAGAGGGTGAACGACGGACGCTCGTGGTGGGTCATCACGAACACCGGCGTGCGGAACGGGGGCTCCTCGCCCCACCAGCCGCGCCAGTCGTTGTCCTGCCAGGGGCCGCGCTGCGGGCCGAATTTGTTGCGGCCCATGATCTCGGCGCCGATGTTACGGGCGTAGTCGCGCGTGAAGTAGTCGTCGAGGCCGCGGCTTCCGCCGGGGTCGGCGCGCATGGGCCAGCTCGCCGTGGCGCCGGCCCAGGAGAACATGTCGCCGGGGTCGGCGTGGCCGAACGGCCGCTCCAAGGTCTGGTGCTCACCGGCACCGAACCCGTCACGCGAGACGTTGAAGTTCTGGACTCTCAGCAGCTGTTCCACTCGGTTCCTCCTGGATTCTCGATGACGTTGAGACCGTCCGGGCCGGACGAACTCATCGGCGGAACCGGCCAATCATCGGTGACGCAGCCCACGCCGCAAGATTCCGCTTGCGGCGCCTGTTGCTGGCGTGATCTCCACCGCCCGCACCCGCCGGTCCCCGGTCGCCGCCACCAGGTCGCACTGCACCGCGGATGCACCAGCACGAGCAACGGGGGTTCGGCGGATCATTGCCGATCTTGCTCCCGCGAAGGACCGTCTTGAGGTGCTGCGTGCGATTCGGCAGCGCCTGCGTCGCCGGGTTCCCAGGGTGCGGTGGTCGCGGTGCGGTAGAACTCGGCCGCGGTGACGGTGGCGGGGACGCCGAGTTCGGCGGCGACCGCGGTGATCGCGGTGGCGCCGACGGCGAGGTCGGCTTGGCCGTCGGTGGTGAAGTGCGGCGCGATGAACGTCTCGTAGTGGGCTCGGACTTCGGCTGCGGTGTGCCGGCCGAGGAACGTCTGGAGGTGCCGCACCGTGGTGCCGGGTTCGTCGTGGATCACCTGCAGCGCGCGCCGGTGGGCTCGTACGACGGCCTGGACCGCGGGGTCGTCCGGGTGGATGCGGGTGGGGTCGACGGCCACGCCCACGGTGGGGATCTGGAAGTGGTCGCCGACCCAGGCCGGCACCTGCCAGCCGTGCTCGGCGGCTATCGCCTCCGGTGCCATCGTGCTGCCGACCAGGGCGGCGTCGATCTTGCCGTCGTGCAGCCAGCGCAGGTCCATGCCGTAGTCGCCGGGCGGGCGGACGGTGGTGCGGATGTCGCGGTCCGGGTCGAGGCCGTCCTGCCGCAGCACGATCCGCGCGAAGACCCCGGGTGCGGTGCGGGGGGCGTGCACGGCCAGCCGTCGGCCGGCCAGGTCGGCCAGGGAGGTCAGGCCGGGGCCGGCGAGGAACCAGAACAGCGGGCGGTGGGTGTTGACGCTGAGCGCGACCCAGGGGATGCCATCGGTCAGCCGGGACAGCAGTGCCCGGCCGAGCCCGATGGTGGCGCCGTGGCGCAGCCGCTCCTCGTCCCATGAGCAGCCGTCGCGCAGCGCGACGTGGACGCCCTCGTCGGCGTAGTAATCCTGCTGGTCGGCGATGTAGGCGACCAGTTCCTCGTGCAGGCCCCGCCCGACGTAGGCGAGATCGATCGTGTGCATGAACGCCTTCCCTTGAACGTGTCGCCGCGATCCGCCCGCGCGTGCCGCCCGGCTGCCGCGGGGCAAGGGACAGCGGGGCGGTCAGTACATGGACATCCCGCCATTGACCGCGGCCGTGGTACCGGTCATGAAGGAGTTGTCCTCGCTGGCGTAGAAGGCGACCGCTTGGGCGACGTCGCCCGTGCGCGCCAAGCGGCCCAGGGGGGTGGCGGCCACCTGCCGCTTCTTGAGCTCCTCGTCGAACACACCCACCATGCGGGTGTCCTCCACCGGGCCGGGCTCGACGACGTTGACCGTGATGCCCCGGGGGCCGAGTTCCTGGGCGAGGTACCGGGCGAACTGCGCCAGTGCGGCCTTGGCCGTGCCCAGTGCGATCATGCCCGCCCGGGGCCGGCGGCTGAGCCCGGTACCGAGATAGATGATGCGCCCCCAGCCCTGTTCGGTCATGGCGGGCAGGACGGCTTTGGTGACCGCGAACGCCGCACGCATCTCGGCGTCGAGCTTGCCGCCCAGTTCTTCCCACGTCATGTCCTGGAACGGCTTGATCGCGTACGGGGTGAGCGCGTTGTGCACGAGCACGTCGGTGCCGCCCCATGCCGCCTGGACCTGCTCGATCATGCGCTCGACCGCCGTTGCCTCGCGCACATCGGCCTGCACTGCCATCGCCTGACCGCCTGCGGCCTCGATGCCGGCCACGACCTCCTCGGCTGCCGTGCTGTTGCGGAGGTAGTTGACCACCACGCGCATCCCTCGCGCGGCCAGGAGGCGCGCGGTGGCCGCTCCGATTCCGCTGCTGGCCCCTGTCACCAATGCGACCCTGCCGGTTTCGCCAGTCACGGGCCCACCTCCTGCTCCTCATCGCGGGCCGTCGGCATGACCGCCCGGAGTTGCTCATCGCCGATGCCGGGGTGTGCCGAACGGATCGCCCCGCAGAGCATGGTGTCGACGGTCGCCCGCAGCAGATCGGCCCCGGTCCGGTCGGGTTCGCGCGGCAACTGCGAGGTGAGCAGCCGCTCCAACGCGATCCCGTTCAAGCAGCTCGGGCAGGCGCGAAGAACAGCCGGCTGGCCGTCTCCACGATCACGTCAGCACCCGCACCCTCGGAGACTCGAGGAACCGATCTGCGTCGTCGTCGAGCCGGGTCAGCGTGCGAGCCAGTCCCGGTAGGTGGTCTTGGCGATGACGGTGTCGTCCTTGGCGATCAAGGCGTCGCCCGAGGCGGCGGCGAACATGCCTACGCTGTCGTCGGTGATGACGGTGCGGTGGTCACCACGGGCGGCGAGGGTGATCGTGCCCAACTCGTCGAGCGCGAAGACCTCGGGCCCGGCGACGCCGTGGGTGCCCAGCAGCGGGGCACCCACGGCGACGTCGGCCACGGCCTGGGCGACGTCGGCTGCGGCCATGGGCTGGACGCGCGTGGTGGGCAGGCGAACCGTGTTCTCGTCGGCGGTCCAGGACAGCGCTGCGTCGATGAACTCGAAGAACTGCGTGGCGCGCACGATCGAGTAAGGCACGGGGCCGTCCTTGAGGAGATCCTCCTGCAGCACCTTGGCGCGGTAGTAGACCAGGTCCGGCACCTGATCGGCCCCCACGATCGAGAGGACGACCGCGTGGCCGACGCCGGCTGCCTTGGCAGCCGCCATCAGGTTGTCCATGGTCTTCTGGAAGAACTCGAGCGAGGCGTCGTCGAAGGTCGGCGAGTTCGTCAGGTTGACGACGACGCCGGCCCCGTCCAGCGCCTCGGACAGGCCCTGCCCGCTGAGCAGGTCCAGACCGGTGGACGGTGAGTGCGGCACCGCCTCGTGCCCGCTCGCGTTCAGGATCTTGACCACCTGCGATCCGATGAGCCCGGTCCCACCGATGACAGCGATCTTCATTTCTCCGACCTTCCCTGTTCTCGCGGGTGCGGCTGAGCGCGAGGTCAGTCCGTGCGCGGTGCCCGGCGGTCCGCGCGCCGGACGAGCTCTTCGTCGTCCACGAAGGTGAGCATGGGTTGGCCCGGTTCGCAGAGCATGGTGACGGTGAAGCGCACCGGGATGTCGGCGCGGTTGTTGCCGTCCTGGTAATGGATGACGTCGCCGCCCGGCTCCCAGAACGCCTCGCCAACCCGGACGACGCGCGCCGGCTCACCCTCGAGCTCGAACACCATCTCGCCCTCCAGCACGTAGCCGAAGGCCGGGCCGGAGTGCCGATGCGGAGGGTTGCCGGGGTCGCCCGGGGGGAACTCGACGACGATGGTCATCGCGTGCGCACCCGCCGGGATGAAGGGCGGCTCCGCCTCCTGCACCACGGTGATCGCCGACTGCCACCCGTCCGATCGTGGCTTCTGCCCGGCGGTTGTCGACTCGATGTCCGACATGGAAAGACCTCCCTGAGCGGGAACGGGGCTTCGGAAAAGGCCCGCACGGACCTCCAGATGAGGAAAGTTCAGCTACCCGTCCCACGCCGCGGGTGCCGTCGCCACCACCTCCTTCCCTGCGAGGTGCCGTGGTTGAAGTGCAGCATCGCGCCCGGCGGCGAAGGCAGAGGCGGAGGTCATCGCTGCGGCTGGTTGAGCCGTCGATTGCTCAGGACGTGGAGCCGGGAGACCGCCGACGCCGTTGAGCGCGTCCTGGAAAGCTAGGCCCGATCGTTTTATGCACGTGAAGTGCACGCACGATCTTCAGGAAAGCCAGTGGCCGAGGTGATCCCCCGTTGGAGATCACTCCCCAGGCTCCACCACACGCGGCCGGCACCGCGAGAGGTCCGCGTCGTCACCAACGAATCCAGAAAGAAACCTCGTTCGGTGTCGATCAGTGGCCGTTGATGACGTTGTACATGCTGACTTTGGCTGCTCCAGCCATCCGCGAAAAGTGCGCTGAACTGATCCCGCCGATCGACCGCCGGTGACTTTCCGTGGCCTGGGCAGCTCCCCTACCGCCGAACACCCACAATGTTGAACGTGCGTTCGAGTGCTCGCCGTCGGCGACCCGGGCGCGGGCTTCGGTTCATCGTGGCTAAAGGCGATCTCCATCGCGCTTCTCACGATGGCACTCAGGCGTGTGGGTTACCATTGTGTAACAAACCGGCCAAACCCGACATGAGGACTGTATGCCTGATGCCACGCAACGCGATATGAACGGCGCACAGTGTCACCGAAAGCTAGACCCTGCCGAGCTCCGGAACACCCGCTTGAGGCTGCTGCGCGAAGCATACCGGCGTGGCGGAGACCACACAGCTGTCCTGTTCGATACTGAGTTCTTGGGCGATGCCGACAAGCCCACGGTTATGGAAGCGATCCTGCGGGCTGCGCTCACGAGCGGCGGTGCTGACTTCTGTGATCTGCAAGTACACGATCGGCAAGAGGGTGCACTGCGGATCCGGGCACAGCACGGCTTCAGGCCCGCGTTCCTGAGCTTCTTCGCAACCATCACGACCGGCCATCCCACCGCCTGCGCCAAGGCACTGGTCACCCGCACGCCTGTTCTGGTCGACGATGTCACCCGCAGCCCGATCTTCGTCGGACAGCCGACGCTGGCCCCGATTCTCGACGCCGGGACCCGCTCCGTCGCCTCGTACCCGCTACTGGACGGGAGACCGCAGCCGCTCGGTGTACTGTCGTTGCACTACAGCCGCCCTGGGTTCGGACGCGGAGCCCCCGAACTCGTGGCACTCGGCGCCGCCACGGCACTCAAACACTTTCCTCCCGACGGAGATGGCCCCGGCCACTGGTATAACTTCACACTGTGACGGCTTCCGTCACGGCTCACCCACTTACTAGCGCCGCTTCCGGCCGAGCAACATTGCAGTGCCTGGGGATCGAACCCAGAACCCGCGGATCTCGTTTCCCTGATCTACAAGGCTTTCCGTTGTCTGCCAACATCTTTGGTTACCTGCACGATTCTCGGATGCGTACTTTGCTTTCCCTGCCGAATTTTGACGTTGGTTGCGGATGATTCTTGGCAATTACTTGGCAACCGGGTTCAGGACCACGTACAGGGTCCCAGTTGATGCTTGCTCCCGGACAGCACCTGGAGCTTCGGCGCTGCCGGGCGGAGCATCACTCGGGGAGACCTTCCTCGTCGATCTTGATCACGTGGCCCGGGTCGAACTTCCGAAGGCGGGAGGCAAGGCGTTGCGCCTCGCCCCATGAGAGAGCCACCGTGCCGCTTAGAGTGGTCAACCGCCGACGTCGCTGTCGTTTCGGGTGACCTTGATGAACCCGGTCAGAACCCCTTGGGCATCGCACTGGGCTGTGATCACCACGTGCGCCCAGAACTGAGTGCCGTCCTTACGCACCCGCCAGCCGTCATCGACATAAAAGCTCGCCTCGGCTGCCCGCTCCAGCTCCGCCTGCGGATACCCGGCAGTGGCCCGATCCGCCGGGTAAAAAACCGAGAAGTGCCGACCGATGATCTCATCGGGTAGGTAACCCTTCATGCGCTCGGCGTCCGCGTTCCAACTCGTGACCATGCCGTCCGTATCGAGCGCGAAGATCGCGTAGCGGCGATTCGTTGACGTGGCCGCCCCCTCAACTTCCAAGCTTGATTCCAGGCCTACCAGGAACCCCGATCGTTACCTTGCCCATACTGCGCCCGGAACGCGATCTTTTCCCGGGGCTTTCATCCTGGTTTCACCGACCTGCGAGCCGCTCGCACCCCAATCCCAGCCCGCTGTGGCGGATGCCGCGACCACGCACCGGACGTCGTTTCGTCGGTCCCAGTTTGCTCAAACAGTGACATACTGGACATCAGAGAGATCGGGTGTGGTCCTTATGCAAGGTCGCGGCACCTCCAACCAGCGGCAACCGTGGGGAAGCTCTAGGGCGTGCGACAGCCTCGGCAACCTCGACGCGGCACTTCAGGGCCATCCGGCGATCGAGCAGGCCAAGGGCATGCTGAAGCTGGCCTTCGGATTCGATGACCACGACGCACTCGAGCTGCTTGCCGGGATGTCGCAGGACACCGGTACGGACATGCGTGACGTGGCTCAGACGCTTGTAGAGCGGGTCACGGGCGCAGCGAGCGCGTCGACCGTGAAGAGCGTAAGCGCCCGTGTCCTTGAGGAGTGGAACCGACTCAAAGAAACCTAACCCCCGCCTTGCAAAGGCGATCAAGTGGACTCGTCTAGCTCGGGCTAGCCACTGCCGCCGGCGACTCCTGTGCACACTCATCTCTGAGCCACCGCCGCCGTACGCGCTCTTCGGCATGAGCGGACATTCCCGTACGTCCGCCTGACCGAACCAGACAACGCCGTTGAAGCCTCTTCGTTATAGCTATGCCGATCAGCCGTCAGTACTGCTGCCGGACTCCAGCAGCGGTCGGCACTTAGATCAGCTCCGTCATCTGATCGACGATGCCTGTCGGCCGGTATTTCATGAACTTCTCGCGCTTTCCGGGCTTGTTCGCGTACGCGATGCTCTTGGATCCGGCGCGTTGTGCGGCTTCGATGTCGGTGGCCGAGTCGCCAACCATGACACTGCTTTCAGGTGGGACGCCGAGGAAGCTCATCGCCTGCAGCAGAAGGTACGGCGGCGGCTTGAGTTCGTCGACATCGGCACTTGCGCGAGCGGAGACGCCGGCGACCATGTGAGTCAGGCCGTGCGCTCCAAGGCGCTCCGTGACCCGTCGAACACGCGGCGTGTCCTCCGCGAGATTCGTGGCAGTGAGGGCTTCGCCTGGGTCACCTCGCACGTGTTCCGCAAAACTGCCGCGACGATCCTCGACGAAGCGGGGCTGACTGCCCGGCTGATCGCGAACCGGCTCGGGCACTCGCGGCCGTCCATGACGCAGGATGTGTACATGGGTCGAGCGGCAGTCAGCAGGGACCGCTGACGCGCTGGAGGCGGCGCTCGGTGCACGCGGCCAGTAGTTTTGTGTGGGAAAGGTGTGGCTCGCGGTGCTCCAACAAGAAACCCCAGGCCGTGTGACCTGGGGTTTTTGTGGGTCGCCAGGGGATCGAACCCTGAACCCGCGGATTAAAAGTCCGCTGCTCTGCCAGTTGAGCTAACGACCCGCGTGCACAAGGTTACAAGGTCCGGTCGATCTTGTGCCGTGATGGTCGCAGCTTCTTCGCCGATGAAGATCACACCGCGGGCGGATCACCCGTCGGCGCGTGAGGGTTTCCCCTCCTTCCGCCCGTTCCGCGCGGCGGACCCGCCGGGCGAGTCACTCTCGGCCTGATGTCGCAGATCGTCCACTGGCGGGTGTGGGGCGGTGCCCTCCTAAGGCCCCGGACGGCGCTGCCGACCCGAACGAGATCGGTCGGCATCTGATCTGCAGGTCAGAACATGGTTGATTTTTCTTCCACATCGCTCGGAGCAACCTCGGCTCCAGACGCACGTCTTCAGGACGAAAGCGAGAAACGCTCAAGGGCTAGACGAAAGGGAACAGCATGTTGGTCAACCGGACTCGGACGTTGGGCGCGATCGCTGGACTGCTCGGCGGTGCTCTTCTGCTCGCCGGATGCGGTCAGCCGGCAGCGGCCCCGGCTGCGCAGGACGGCGCCACCCAGGCCGCCGGGGTCGCACCCGGTGGATCACCGATCCAGGCCGGCGGCTCCACCAGCACCCACAGCGATCAACAGCACACCGACGGCGACGACAGCCGCCAGACCGCGAGCACCGACGCCAACCGGCAGCCCACCAGCACCAACGGCGCACGTCAGCCCACCGGCACCGAGTGCTCGGCCAAGGACTTCAAGGTGGACCTCAACGTCCAGCCCGGCCGGCCCGGCGTCCTGCTGATGGCCGTGTCGAATACGTCCCAGAAGGTCTGCAAGCTCAACGGCTGGGCGAACGTCGCGCCCGTGGACATGTCCGGCGCCCCGCACACCGACGTGCCGGTCCAGAAGGTCGAGATCCCGGGCGGTCCGACGGAGTTCAGCCTCGCCCCGGGCCAGACCGGCTTCGCCGGGGTGCTCATCGAGCGGGGCGACAAGGCGGACCCGGACACCGTGGTCGCGACCGGCTTCAACGTCACCCTGCCGGGCGCTGGCGGGCCGGTGAACGCGAACATCATCGGCACCGACGGCACCCAGACAGACAACGGCAGCCTCTACGCCGAGTTCCCGGTCAAGGCGATGAAGGTCGGCACCCTCCAGCCCGTCTCCCAGGGCGTCACCGTCTTCGACTGATCCGAACGGTGCGAGGCGCCCCCCGGTCGAGTTGCTCGGCCGGGGGGCGCCTCACTTCGGTCAGACGGCCGTGCAGGTGGCGCGGCTCTGGGAGGCCGCGATGTGGGCGCCCTCGCCGTCGGCTCCGCCCAGTCCTCGCCGCGGTTGCGCAGCTTGACCGACAGCTTGCCCTGGTCGATGGCGTACTCCCCGAGGTCCACCCACTTGCCCCGGTTGGCGACCTGCTTGATGTCCTCCACCCCGACGACGTTCGCGCCGCCCTGCTCGAAGGAGTTGAAGATCGAGTAGTGCCCGGCGGTCGCTCCGACGTTGCGGCGGTCGCTGTCGTTCGGGATGTAGACCGAGGGCTTGCAGCTGCCGACCGTCACCCTGTCCGACACGTCGAAGGTCCACTTGGCGAAGGAGCCGGAGTCGGACGTGCCGGCCTTGCCGGACATGGGCTTCGCCGCGACGCAGGCGGAATCGGTTGATCTTGGCACATCGCACTTTCCCCATTGGACGGTCCGACTGGCGGCTACCGCAACGCACCCACCGCGGCCCTGGGAGTCGGGTACGAGTCGGTCACGCCGTCGGCGTGGACACCACCTGCCGGTGGTGTGCTTTCCTTCGTCGCGGGGCCGCTGGGGGGGAACGCACCTGTTCGACGGATCGGCAGCGACGACCTGGAAGCGCTCAGCCGCCCAGTTCGGGGCCAAACCTGCCGCTGCACGCGGGATGGGGCTCGGCCGTCGGCGCGGCGGAAGCGGCAACGCAGGACGCCGCACCGGGCGCGAGCGAGGACGAGGTGTACGGGGCGGAGAACGGAGCGTTCACCGCCAGCGGTGGATGCGGCGAGGGGATCGTTCAACCCGCACGGGAAGTTCTCCACATCGACGGGCGTCTACCTGGACAAAGCCCTGAACGTCCCGTGGCGGGACAAGGACACGTCCCAGCCCGGCCCGAACCCGAGCGAATCCCCGTCCCGCCCCAACGCCCCGGTCTCGACGACGTCGGAACCGCCGAAGCTCCCGGAAGCGCCAAGGAGGACTGGACCGCCTGGACCGGCGAAACCATCAAAGCGCTGAACCGCTAGCCACCTGACGCCGTTGAGGGTCGTGAGTGCTTGATCCGGCAAGAACCGGTTTTCGCACTCACGACCCCATCGCACGTGGCGACGGCCAGGACCTTACTGCTGGAACCGGTCGGCCTTGACGGCGGCGACGAACGTCGACCACTGCGCGCGATCGGCGGTGAAGTACCCGGCGGCGCGGTCCTTGCTGTCCCGGACCGCCGCGCCGTCTTGGATCCGGCCAACCTCTAAGCACGCAGTGTTGTTGCTGGAGTAACGGGACTTGCGCCATCCAGCCGACTGTTCCATTACTGTGCGTTCTCCTCGGCTCTAACGGTGCATGCAGCGATTAACTCCATCGAGTCGTCGGGAGTCATCGATGCAGCTCCGAGGGTACTCAGTGCTTCCGAATAGGTGGTTACGACACCAGGTGAGGTGAGAAACGCGGCGAAGCCGAGGTGCTCAAGATGCACCAGTGGCGGTGCCTTCGGGAACTCGAACAGCATGAACTGGCCGCTGTGCGCTGGCGTCCATCGCGGCGGCAGCATCGAGACGATCCGAATGGTCACGTTGCCGAGTTCCGCGATCTTCTGCATGTGGCGGTACTGGTCGGCCATCGCCTCGGGACCCACGATTGGTGCGGTCAAGGCACTTTCCAAAATCAGGGCCTCAAAGGTAGGAGCCTTCCGCGAGCTGAGGAGGTCTCGTCTGGAAGCACGCATCGCAACACGCGTTTCGAGTTCGCTCGGCGAACAGTCGACCATGACAGCGCGGGTGTACTCCGGCGTCTGCAGGCAGGAAGGTTCACCGGGCTTTGGCGGGGAAGGCGTTGGTGCGGGCCGCGATCGTGGTTGCCAGGACCGGCAGCAGGAGGAGCAGGAGCGCCCAGGGGAAGGCTGCCGGGCCCAGTCCGGCCAGGACGAGGCCGCCGATCACGCCGCCTGCTGCCATGGCCGCGTTCCAGAGGGTCACCAGCATCGCTTGGGCCGGGTCCGCCGCTTCCCCTCCGGCGTTTCCCACCGCCGTTTGGAGCAGGGTCGGGACACCTCCCCAGCCCAGGCCCCACAGAGTCACCGCGACGTAGACCAGGGTTGGGTTTTCTGCCAGGAGCGCCAGGAACGTGGCCGCGAGCGCAACCAGGATCGTGCTGGCGATCGTCAGGGTTCGCAGCCGGCGGTCGATGTGGGCGCCCACGATCCAGATGCTCACCATCGATGCGATGCCGAAGATCAGCAGGACCAGGTCGACGGAGCCGCCCATGCCCAGCCCAGCGAGGAAAGTGGCGATGTAGGTGTAGAGGATCGTGTGGGCCAGCACGAAGACCAAGGTCACGAACATGATCGGTGCCACGCCGGGGACACCGAGGGTCCTGAGGATCGGGATCGCGCCGCCCTGCCGCTGCCCGGGAAAATCCGGGACCAGCGCAACGATCCAGGCGATCAGGACGACCGCGAGCACCGACATGACCGAGAACGTCACCTGCCAGCCCAGCAACCCGCCGACAAAGGTCCCGGCCGGCACGCCCAGCGAAAGCGCGAGCGGAATTCCCGCCATCACCACCGCAATCGCCTTGCCCCGCAGGTGTTCCGGCGCCACGCGGCGGGCATAACCCGCCAGCAGCGCCCAGACCACGCCCGCCGCCACGCCGGCGACGAACCGGCCCACCATGGTCAGCGGGAAGTACGTCGAGACTGCCGTGACCGTGTTGGCGACCGCGAACCCCGCCACCCCGACGAGCAGCAGGCGCTTGCGCCGCCACCCCGCCGTGGCCGCGGAAAGCGGGATCGCCGCGACGGCCGTCCCGATCGCGTAAATCGTCACTGCCTGCCCCATCGCGGACTCGCCGACCCCGAGGTCGGCGCTCATCGCGGGCAGCACACCAGCGGGCAGCGCCTCGGTCAGGACCGTGATGAAAGCGGCGGTGGCCAGCGCCAGCAGCGCGCGCAGCGGAAGTCGTCCAGCATCCAGGAGTTGCGTGCTGCGATCAGTCATGCCGCATATACTCAAACCATCACACTGATGTGAAGGTCAAACCGACTGGACGTGAGGTCGAGCACATGCGCATCGGAGAGCTGTCGGAACGCACCGACACATCCCGCCGACTGCTGCGCTACTACGAGGAGCAGGGCCTGATCGTCGCGAACCGCTCCCCGAACGGCTACCGCGACTACGACGAGTACAACGTGGACCGCGTGCTGCAGATCCGCGGGCTGCTCGACGCCGGGCTGCCGACCCGCATCATCAAGCAAATCCTGCCGTGCCTGGACAAACCCCGTGTCATCTACTTCCCAGACGCGACACCGGAGATGATCGACACCCTGGAACTCGAACGCGACAGAATGACCGCCCGAATCAGGTGTCTGACCCGGAACAGGGACGCCGTAACGGAATACCTCGACGCGGTCCTGGAATACCGCCACACCGGCGAGATCCCGACCCCAGTCCAGTCGGGTCAAGGGTGAAGGGCGCCTTTGGGGCAGTCAGGGAAGTGGTGAGGCCGGGATGTGTTCGGGGCGGGCCGATCCTGTCGACGCGGCGAAACGGCGTGACGGTCGTGTGGCTGGGGCGATTTCGCGCGAAATCGTCACCTTGCCGGCGTGGCGAGCGGCGATTTCGCGCGAAATCGCCGCCACTGCCGTAGGGCCGCCGTCTCACTGGCATGCGAACGAGTTCCCAAACAGCCCCTACAGCCGCCCAAAGCACTCACGAGGCACCCATACACAGCGTCATCCGCCGCCTTCAGCCTCACACGATGTGGCAATCCAAAAGAGACAGTTGCTCGCGAAAGCGGTTAAGCCGCGTGAGAAAAGTGCTCCGCATCCAACTGCCAACGACCGCCGCTGGCGGAGTCCGGGTGGCAGTCACCTCTTGGACTCCGCCAGCGATACTGCATGTCCTGCGCGCAGTTCCGAGTCAGGCGAAGGCGCAGTTCACGGTAGGCGCGGCCACAGTGCCTCCCGCGTTGCAGACCAGCGTGCGATCAGCCTCGAGCGGGCCGTATGCGTTCACGAGCTTGCCGTTCACGGAGAATTGCACCGTCGTGAAGCCCTCGGCCTGCACCTCGCGGGCGGAGTTCGGCTCCATGACGGAGGAGAAGCCGTCGCCGTTGCCGTTCAGCACGGTGTACTCCAGTGCGTAGTCGGCCGAGCTGATCCGCAGTTCCGGCGCATTCGCCGCGGGAGCGGCGGCGGCGAATGCGCCCGTGCCGACCAGTGCTCCCGCAGCCAGCAGTCCAGCGATCATTCCGCGCTTGCCGAAGGTGAAGTCTTTCACTAGTTATCTAGTGGAATATCTAAAAGGTAGCAGTGGTGCGGATCGCTGACAAGGCCGGGTCCGGAAATCCGGCGGAAAGAGCACCGACGGGATGGTCACGCCAGCAGACGCCTCACCAAGAGCAGAACGAGCCGATTCGCGTCAGCAGCGCGGAAGGGCTCTCGCACGGGGCGACGCGGCAACACACGTGCGAAGCTGCCGCTGGATGCCCGAAAACAGCGAAACCCCGCCAACCGCCGGCTCGGCGCCGGGGATCAGCGGGGTTGGCGAGTGGTACTCAGGCTCCCGCGCGTGCGCGATCGGCGCGCAGGTAACCGGTCACGAGCGATTCCAGGTCGAGCTGTTGCGACTCCCATCCCGGGGCGAGCACCCCGGGGTCGCGCACCAGCATCCGCTGCTGCCGCCCGGATTTCCTCGCGTGCACGACCGTCCCGGCCTCCGGGGGCCCCGCATCGGCGGGCCCCACCAGGTCGCGGTGCTCCTCGAGAAGTTCGTCGACGTCGCCGTCCAGTTCCACGCTTCCCCCTGCAGCAGCAGGAGGTGGTCGCACACCTCGCGCAATTCGCCGAGCAGGTGCGAGGAGATCACCACGGTCATCCCGCGGTCCGCGACGTCGGCCATCACCAGCCTGATGGTCTCGTCCCGGGCCAGCGGATCGAGGTCCGCGAGCGGTTCGTCCAGCAGCAGCAACCGCGGCTACCGCCCCAGGCACAGCGCCAGTGCGAGCTTGGAGCGCATGCCAGGGGACAGCGAGTCGACCCGGGCGCCGACGTCCAGCCCGCCGAATGCGGCCAGCGCCTCCTCGACGCGCTCCTGCGACCAGCGGCGGTTCATCTTCGCCGCCGCGCGGACCATCTCCGCGACCGTGAAGTTGCCGTACAACGGGCGACGCTGCGACAGGTAGGCCGCGTCCGGGTGGATGCGGCCGCGCACCTTGTCGCCGAACACGCGCACGGCACCCGACGACGGCTCAACCAGGCCCGCCGCCAACGCCAGGAACGTGCTCTTGCCCGCACCGTTGGCACCGACCAGCGCGACCACCTTGCCTTCGGGGAGCTCGACCGTGCAGTCCTCGATCCCCCGACGGTCTCCGTAGCGCTTGAACAAACCGATAGTGCTCAGCGCGCTCATGATGGGCGTTCCAGTCCTCCGGTCGGGAAGTACTCGTCACGGACGGCAGCGAAGAGCGCATCGACCTCTTCGACCATGAGCCCGCCGCTCCTGGCACGGCTCATCCAGTCCGCCAGGTCGCGCCGCATCGGGGCCTCGACCGAGGTGCGGTCGCTTGCCAGCGAGCGAGTCACGAAGGTACCGACCCCGCGCCGAGCCTCCACCAGGCCGTCCCGCTCCAACTCGCGATACGCCTTCAGCACCGTGTTCGGATTGACCGCCGTGGCCTCCACCACCTCGCGCGCGGTGGGCAACCGGTCACCGGGCCCCAGCAGGCCCAACCGCATGGCCTGCGTGACCTGCTGAACGATCTGCATGTACGTGGAGACCCCGGAGCGACGGTCGATCCGGAACTCGATCATACCGCCCAGCATAAGGGCCGCCATCGCCTAAGTCGCAGGCTACGCAGCGTTATCAATGCTGCCTGCGCAGCGTCCACGCGGTTCCTCCGAGCAGCAGGACCGCGACTGCGCCAAGAACGCCGAACTCGATCAGCTGCAGCATCGGGGCGTACGAGGCCGGAACGACCTCAGCGTACTTGCCGATCACCCCGTGCTGCGCATAGCACTGAGCCAGGTCGAAGGTCGAGGCTGAACCGCCGCCCCGCACACCGCGGGATCGAAACCGCCTTCCGGTATGGCCCGCCCGTCGGCACCCAGGTAACCCACCTGGACAACTTCGTCCAAACCGGACGCGGCAGCACTCATCGGGTCGTCAGAGGTCCGCAGCTTCGACGGCACCAGCGACGGTCCCACCACTGCGACGACCCCGCGCGCCGCCACCAGCCCGGCCAGGGTGCTGATCATCGCCGGCAGCGACCGCCCCAGCACCGTCCCCAGCAGCGCGCCTGCCGCGTAGCCGGAAACACCAGTCACTGCGCGAAATGACCGTCGTATCCCAGTTCACGTGACAACACCGCCCCCACGCGGTCATGCGCTCGATCCGGACCACCGCCGAACGCCGGTTTCGACGAATCGGTGATAACCGGCAGAATCAGCGTCGATTCAGACAGTCACCACGAAGGACAGATAACCCATGCCTCACCAGCGCACCCGACTGACCGGTTCGATCTTCGGCCTGTGCACGGCCGCAGCGCTCCTTGCCGGCTGTGGCGGTGGCCAGACCCCCGCCCCCGGCCAGCAGAGTCCGCAGCCGCCGGCTTCCCAGGAGCACGGCCAGCACGCCGCGGCCAGGCAGACGTCGGCGACCTTCGAGCCCTACAAGGAGGGCGCCACGGCGATCACCTACGACCCCGCGCAGGTGCCGCCCGGCTCCCGCATCGACCTGTCCTCGGAGCGCGTCAACGGCCACACCAAGATCACCGTCAAGACCGAAGGCCTGCAGCCGAACCGCGACTACGGCGCCCACGTGCACACCAAGCCCTGCGGCCCCAAGGGCGACGACGCGGGCCCGCACTTCCAGGAGAAGGCCGACCCGGTCAAGCCGTCGGTCGACCCGGCCTACGCGAACCCGCAGAACGAGGTGTGGCTGGACTTCCACACCGACGCCCAGGGCAACGGCACGGCCACCACCGAGGGCAACTGGTCGTTCGACTCCCGGCAGGACGCGAAGTCCTTCGTGATCCACTCGATGCACACGCACACCGAGCCCGGCAAGGCGGGCACGGCGGGTGACCGCCTCGCCTGCACCAACGCCACGTTCTGACCAACCCCGAAGGGCGCCTCCGACCGCACGGGCCCGGGGCGCCCTTCGTACTACGCGATTCTTTAACTGATCGGTCAATTAATTTGCTAGGCTGGTCGTCATGGCACGGAAGGTCGACCCGGCACGGTCAGCAGCGCGACGCGAGGCGATCACGCAAGCGGCCGCGAAGCTGTTCGCGGAGCGCGGCTTCGAGAACACCTCCGCGGCGGAGATCGCGAAAGCCGCGGGCCTCAGCTCGGGCAGCGTTTTCTACTACTTCACCGACAAGCGAGCGCTGTTCCGCTCGGTCTTCGAGCGCGACCTCCCGATGTCCCGCGAGCTGGTGCAGCGCTGCACCGCCGGCGAAGATCCGGTGACGTCGATCCTGGCGATGGTGGACGAGCTGGCCGTCGAGGCGATGGACCCGATCGCCCCGGGAATACTCGTCGAAGTTGTGCGGCAAGCGGGCAAGGATCCCGACCTGATGCGGGTGATCGCCGAGAACACCGCGATCCTGCACGAGGGATTCGCGGCGCTGGTCGAGCGCGGCATCCGCACCGGAGCCATCGACCCGGCACTGAACCCGCGCGAAACAGCGGAGTGGATCCAGGTCGTCATCGACGGCGCCTTCCTCAACGCCGACCCCGACCGGGACCCGCGTCCGATGCTGCGCCGGATCGTCACGAGGTTCCTCTCCCGACCGCGCGACCTCGCTGGAGAACCCGCATGACAACCACCGAAACGTCCATGACCCTCCGGATGCCCAACGCCGTCCTGTGGCTGCTGGGGATCGGCTGCGGCGCAGTGGGCTTCGGCCTGGGATTCCTGGTCAAGCCGCTGGTGCAGTGGATCCTCGACGCCGTGGGCGACGCCCCTGGCCCGCTGCGGGTGGCAGCCGCCCTACCAACGGTCTGGGCAAGGGACGGAACCCAGCAATACCGCCGAATCCCACCCACCGGCTGATCGGCGATCGCGATCACCCGCGGGACGAGCCCCCAACGCCCCGCCGCGGCGTGGCAGCCCGCAACAACCGGAGGACGGCGAGAGCCCGTCCGCCTCGCTTCCCCGGAATCAGCACCGCGACGACCCCGGCGAGCAGGAAGACCAGCGCCGACGGCCCGTACCGGAGCAGCAGGGCCACCGTCGCGATGGGTAGCGGAGCGCTGAGCAAGCGCTTGGACGAGGGGGGACATGGCGCGTTCTCCCTCGAAGGACGAGGAGAAACGCCCGCGGCGTGCGACACGCGCCCTCCTTCGCCACGTAGAAGGAGGAACGCCTGCACCTCCACGGCCAGCCGACCCCCGGTTCCGGCCACCGAGTCAGGAACAGACGGTCTCGGACGACGACAGTCTGGTACCGGGAGACCAACTATGCCTATACGCCGTCCGGAGCACGGCAGCGGGAAAGTCCGCGATGCGGGGCAGCCGTTCGATCGCTCCGCCAGCGCCGCCGGACTCAGTTCTTCTCACCGGTGCCATCAAAATTGAACGCCCCTGCTTGTTCAGCGTCCACCCTCGCGGACCAACTGATCGATCACCTTGTCGATCGACTTGTGGTTGTGCCGCTTCCCCATGCATTCCCCAGTCAGCAGCCGGACGAGCAGCCGACGATGATCGTATGCGATGGGGGTCACAGTTCTTCGGCGCCCGGACCGGCGCCCGCAACACAGGTCACGGCCGATCGGGACCCGGCGTCGGGGACAATGGGCGGCGATGACCGCGCTCGATTCGCCTCCCGCCTCGGCCTCCGCGGCCGCGCCCTCGCTGAAGATCGGCCCCTACGCCGTCGATCCGCCGGTGGTGCTCGCGCCGATGGCCGGGATCACCAACGTCGCCTTCCGGCGGCTCTGCCGGGAGTACGGCGCCGGGTTGTACGTCTGCGAGATGATCACCAGCCGGGCCCTGGTCGAGCGGCACCCGAAGACGCTGGAGATGATCACCTTCGACGCGGACGAGCACCCGCGCTCGATGCAGCTCTACGGCGTCGACCCCGTGACCATGGGCAAGGCCGTGCAGATGATCGTCGACGAGAACCTCGCCGACCACGTCGACATGAACTTCGGCTGCCCGGTCCCCAAGGTGACCCGCAAGGGCGGCGGTTCCGCGCTGCCGTACAAGCGGCGGCTGTACGCCGACATCGTCTCGGCCGCCGTCCGCGCCGCCGAGCCGGCGGGCATCCCGGTCACCGTGAAGTTCCGCATCGGCATCGACGACGATCACATCACCTACCTCGACGCGGGCCGCCTCGCCGAGGAGAACGGCGCCGCGGCGGTCGCGCTGCACGGCCGCACCGCCGCCCAGCGCTACTCGGGCACCGCGGACTGGTCCGCCATCGCCCGGCTCAAAGAGCACGTCCGCACCATCCCGGTGCTCGGCAACGGCGACATCTTCAGCGCCGGCGACGCGCTGCGGATGATGGCCGAGACGGGCTGCGACGGCGTCGTCGTCGGCCGCGGCTGCCTCGGCCGCCCGTGGCTGTTCCGCGACCTGCAGGCCGTCTTCGCCGGTGAGCCCATCCCGGCCGGCCCGGCGCTGGGCGAGGTCGCCGCGGTGCTGCGGCGGCACGCCGAGCTGCTGGCCGACCACATGGGCGAGGAGAAGGGGCTGCGCGACCTGCGCAAGCACATGGCGCAGTACCTGCGCGGCTTCCCCGTCGGCTCCGACCTGCGCCACCAGTTCGGCCTGGTGTCAAGCCTGGCCCAGCTCGACGACCTGCTGGCCCAACTCGACCCCGACGTGCCGTTCCCGGCGGACGGCGAGGGCCCGCGCGGACGCCAGGGCTCGGCCGGCCGGGTCGTGCTGCCGGAGGGCTGGCTGGACGACCCGGACGACGTCACGGTGCCCGCCGGCGCGGAGATCGACAGCAGCGGCGGCTGAGTGACCGCGAGACCGCAACCCGTTGCGACGGGCCGAATTCGCCACCAGCCGGCCGTCCTCATCGGCGTGTCGGCGGTGCTGTTCGCGGCCGGATGTGCCGCGTCGGCAACCGAATCCGAACCACTGCGACTGTCCAAGCAGTACTTCGCGGACAACAACACCGCTGCTGCACAAGGACCTCAGGCGCAACAGGAGTTCTTCCGCCGCACGCAACATCCCGATTTCCTGGACGAGAACTGCGAACTCGGGGAGACGACCGTCGAAATCGATCCGGCAATGCCGACGCTACGGCCGGATCCGGAATTCGCCCCGGACGGAATCCGACCGCGCGGCGAGATCTGGGCCATCGGAGTGGAAGTGACCACCCGAACGGCGGGCAGCGTCACAGGACATCAGATCGGTTCGCTACACCTGGTGCTACTGGACGGTCGAATACACGGGTTCGCGCCTTGCCCGACCAGATAACTTGCCCGACCAGATAACTTGCCCGACCAGATAATTGGTTGCGCGATCAAGGGCTCGTAACGCGAAGTGTGGGGAAACCGATAAAGTTGCGATGCGGTGATGAAAAACACACACTGGTTTGCTCGTCCGTGCGGGTGGGTCCGATCCGTTTCGCTTCCACATCCACCCCTCCGCCCGGTACACATCCTAGGCAGCTGAAGATTCGAGCGGCGCTCGTCAATTCAGACCAGGCCAGGGTCAGCCGGTTGAGCGAATTAGGGCGGCGCGCGAGTCAGACAAACTCAAGCGATCCGTCCCACCCGACGACACCACGGACGGGAGGTGAGTGCGATGACCGGACTGCGCAACGGTTTCGCCGGGCCGGAGCCACTGCGTGACGACGACCCGCCAACCGTGCTGCCGCCCGGCCGCCGCACCCGCCAGGATCTGGCCAACGGGACCGGGATGGCGGAGCTGCACGAGTCGATCGCGGGCCTGCTGGCGTCGCAGGGCCAGTGGCGGCAGGCGTACCACCACCTGCGGTCGGCCTTGAACCTGATGTCCACAACGGACACCCCGCGGGTGCCGGAGCAGCTGCGGCACGAGGTCAACCGGCTGCGCCGCGAGCACGCCGAGGCCCGCGAGCAGAGCCTGCGGGACACGCTGACCGCCAGCTACAACCGCCGCTACCTCGACGAACGACTGGCCGACCTGCTGGCCGAGCACGCCGGGACGAACGACGGGCTGGCCGTGGCGCTGGTCGACCTGGACTGGTTCAAACAGGTCAACGACACCTACGGGCACCTGCTCGGCGATCGGGTGCTGCAGCGCGTCGTCGACCTGCTGCAGGAGGCGCTGCCGACCGGCGCGTTCTGCGCCCGCTACGGCGGGGAGGAGTTCGTCCTGGTCCTGCCGAACATCGAGCCGGCGGCCGCGGTCGCGGTGTGCGAGACGGCCCGTTCCCGGGTGGAGCGGTTCCCGTGGGCGCAGATGGCACCGGGGTTGCGGGTGACGATCAGCGCCGGGGTCGCGCACGAGCACGCCACGGCCGGTTCCGCGCCGGTGTCGGCCGAGCAGCAGTTGATCAGCGCGGATGCGCTGCTCTACGCCGCGAAGCAGTCGGGGCGCAACGCGGTCGCGCACCGAACGGGGTCCGACGTCCGATTGGCCGGAATTGCGGCCGGGCGGCGCGGCACGATCCCGCGGACGGTCGCCGGTTACTGATCGCGATCACCCAGGAGCACTGGGTGTATTTGAGTTCGTTTATGCCGGTCAACCGGCTTAGCACAGATGGTCGTATTGGACGAGATATCAGGTAGGATCGTGCACTGATTGTGAAGAAATTGTCGCTCACTATCGTCAGTTCGGGCGATCGGCCGTACTATCTCGGAGGCGCCGACCGATACGCGTCGGGGGGTATCGAGCGCGTCGGCTTACTCGTAGACCGTTGGCTTTCGCAGGTGGGAGGGAAAACGCGTGCCGCAAGACCCCCGGCATGGTGAATTCGGGCACCGGCGTTCCCGCCCGGACGAGGACGCCGCCGATAGCGACACCTCCGCATCGACCGGTCGGCGTCGGCGCGCGTTGAGCGACGACGGCACCGGCGGCACCCGCGTCATCGACCTGCTCTCCAAGCACGGCAAGACCCCGAGCAGCGGCACCAGCCGCCGGCGCGCCGCCGAACCGGAACCCCCGCAGGCGTCGCAGCCGCCGCAGGCGTCGAAACCCCGCCGCGCCGCCGAACCGCCCAAGCATCCCGCCAGCCCGGCCGCCCGGCCCGAGCCGCCGGCTTCGCCGTCCGGCTGGACCGCGCCGGAGGGCGCTCCGCGCCGCTCCCGCTCCGCGCCGCCGAACCACCCAAGCACCCCGCCGGCTACGCCGCCGGGCTGGGCGCCGCCTGCGGCGGGCCCTCCCTCCGCTCAAGCGCCGAACGGCAAGCCGCGGCAGGGCCGCCGCCGCGCTCTCCCCGACGGGCCTGCACTGCCCGCCGACGCCCCCGCTGGCCGCGCTCGACCGAATCCCGGCGGTGCCGCCGCGGCCTTCGCTGGTGGAGCCGCCGCGCGCAACGGCGCTCCGGCTGAGCCGCCCATGCGCAACGGCGCTCCCGCCGAGCCGCCCATGCGCAACGGAGCCGAACCGCCAGCTGCCGAGCCGACCAGGATCACGCAGGCGCTGACCGGTGAGCCCGCCCGGGCGAAGCCGCCGCACCGCGCGCCGCGACCGCCAGCGGCGCGCCCGGTGCCACCGGCCGTCGAAGCGGACCTGGAAGCCACCACCCAGCATCCCGCCATCCCCGCCGAGCCGCCGAAGGCCGAGCAGACCGCGATGGTCGCGCGGCCGAAGCAGGCCGAGCAGACGGCGATGGTCGCGCGGCCGAAGCGCAAGCCCGCCGGCGACGAGAAGACCACCTTTGCCAGGCCGGTGGCTCCGCCGGTCGCGGACGCCGAAGAGACCGCCATCGTCGCGCCCGCGGTCTCCGGCGACGCCGACGCCTACGACGAGTTCGAGCAATTCGACGAGTTCGATGACGACGCCGAAGAGGCCGATGACAACGTCGAGGAGCGCAAGAACGACATCAAGGAGATCGACGCCACCCTGGCGCGGTTCTCCGCCGTGCACGACGAGATCGCCGCCGAGGAGGCGGCCCGGCGCAAGAAGTACGCCTGGCTGCTGGGCAAGCGCCGGGAGCCGGAGCTCGGCACCGACATCCCGTTCGATTTCGTCGAGGGCCGGGACGGCCAGTCCCGGATGGAGTGGAAGAAGAAGCAGCGCAAGCGCCGCACGAACCTGATCGTGATGGCCGTGGCGATGGCCGCGTCGCTTACCGTGTTCCTGACCCTCGGCATCGCCTGGGGCGCGAGCACGATCTGGGGCCCGCCGTCCGTCCAGGCGCTGGACCCGAACTCGGACGCCATCAAGGACGTCGCCAAGCAGACCGGTGACCAGAACTTCCTGCTGGTCGGCTCGGACACCCGGGCCGGGGCCAGCGCGGAAGACGGCGTCGGCAGCGAGCAGGATGAGCCGGGGGCTCGCGCGGACACCACGATCATCGCGCACATCCCGGCCGACCGGAGCCGCGTGGTCCTGGTGTCGTTCCCGCGCGACCTCAAGGTCGACATGCCCGCCTGCGAGCGCTGGGACTCGACCACCGGCAAGTACACGGGCGAGCGGGTTCCGGCACGCAAGGACGTGCGGCTGAACTCGGCCTACGCGGTCGGCGGCCCGCTGTGCACGACGAAGGTCATCCAGCAGATCTCCGGGTTGCGCGTGAACAGCTTCCTGGGCATCGACTTCCAGGGCTTCAAGTCGATGGTGGACGCGGTGCAGGGCGTCGAGATCTGCACCGAGAAGCCGATTATCGACACCACCCTCGGCACCGTGCTGCCCCAGGCGGGTCGGCAGACCCTCACCGGCGAGCAGGCGCTGAACTACGTGCGCGCCCGGCACGTCAAGGGCGACCCCACCTCGGACTACGGCCGGATGCAGCGCCAGCAGCTGTTCCTCTCGGCGCTGCTGCGCAAGGCGATGTCCAGCCAGGTGCTGCTCGACCCGGGCAAGCTGGGCGACTTCGTCAAGGCGGTCAGCGCGAACACCTTCGGCGAGAACATCGGCGTGGACCGGCTGATGGACCTCGGCCAGCAGATGCAGGGCCTGGACGCCAGCCGCGTCACCTTCATCACCGTGCCGACCACCGGCTACGCCGACGAGAACGGCATGGAGATCCTGCGGGAAGCCGACACCAAGGCGCTGTTCCAGGCGATCCTCGACGAAGCCCCGATCATGTCGGGCAGCGGCGGACCTGCTGCCCTCACCACGCCCAGCGGTGGGGGTGCCGCGGCGACGATGAACGACGTTCGGCAGCAGCCTGCGGACCCGAACCAGCCGCCTGCCGTCCCGGACGGTCTGTCCACGGTGAACGCGGGAACCGACATCTGCGGCTGACCGCCGGGCGGCCGAACCGGTTCATAAGGGGCCGTTCACCCCTGGTTCACCATGGGTCATTCTGTCCGATTCCGGCTCGAAGTACCCTGGACGACATGCGTGAGGTCTACCAGGAACAGCTCGGCAAGCTCGCCGATGAACTCGCTTCGATGTCGGCCATGGTCGGCACGGCCATGGAGCGCGCCACGAAGGCTCTCCTGGAGACCGACCTGGAGCTCGCAGAGCAGGTCATCGAGGAAGACGTCCAGGTCGACGAGGCGCGCGCCCGGGCCGAGGAGCACGCCTTCGGGCTGCTGGCCCTGCAGGCGCCGGTGGCCGGCGACCTGCGCACGGTGATCTCCACCATCCACGCCGCCGAGGACCTGGAGCGGATGGGCGACCTGGCGCTGCACGTGGCCAAGACCGCGCGCCGCCGCCACCCGAACGCGGTGCTGCCGCAGGACGTGCAGCCGTACTTCGCCGAGATGGGTCGGATCGCCGTCAAGCTGGCCGGGCGGGTCCGCACCGTGATCCGCACGCAGGACGTCGAGGCCGCGCGCGGGCTCGAAGAAGACGACGACGAGATGGACGACCTGCACCGGCACCTGTTCACCGTGCTGATGAGCCCGGAGTGGTCGTACGGGGTGGCGGCCGCGGTGGACGTGACGCTGCTGGGCCGGTTCTACGAGCGGTTCGCCGACCACGCGGTCTCGGTGGCCCGCCGGGTCGTGTTCACCGTGACCGGAAAGATGCCGACCGGCTGAGCCGTTCTCGCAGGTGACGGGCGGTTCGACCGGCGAAGTACTAATACTCGGTCTCAGTACTCGATGTTGCGATCATCGTGTGCGATCCTCGTTCGGGTGAGAAGGTTCCGAACCGCGTCCGGCGGGGTGTGCGGTGCGTAAGAGTCCTACCGTGCATCGACGGCGGCTGGGCAGCGAGTTGCGGCGGCTGCGCGAATCCGCGGGCCGCACGCACCGCGAAGTCGCCGCCCACCTGGACTGCTCCCAGGGCAAGATCAGCCAGATCGAACTCGGCCGGGTGCCGGTGCGCACCTCCGACGTGCGATTGATGGCCGAGTTCTACGGCGCCACCAGTGACCAGCTCTCGGCGCTGGTGGACCTCGCGCAGGATTCCAAGCAGCGCGGCTGGTGGCAGCAGTACCCGAGCACCGCGCAGCGGCCCGGCCTGCAGACCTACCTCGGCCTGGAGACCTCGGCGAAGGCGGTGAGCTGCTACGGCGCGGATCCGCCGCCGGAGCTGCTGCAGACCGCCGAGTACAGCCGGGCGCTGCTGACCGCGGGCGCGCAGGTCTACCGCCCGGACGAGCTGCAGGAGCGGCTGACGGTGATATCCACCCGGCAGCAGCGGCTGCTCGGGGAGAACCCGCTGGAGCTGTGGGCGGTGCTCGACGAGTCCGCGCTGCGGCGCGCGGTCGGCGGCCCAGGGGTGATGCGCCAGCAGCTTGAGCACCTGGTGCTGCTGGGCTACCGGCGCAACGTGACCATCCAGGTGCTGCCGTTCCGCAGCGGCGGGCACCCGCTGATGGGCGACCGGATCGCGGTGTTCTCGTTCCCGGACGACGCCGACCCGCAGGTCGTGCACCTGGGCGACTCGGCGAACTCCCGGTTCCTGGACAAGGCCGAGGACACGGCGGACTACCTCAAGTCCTTCGAAGAGGTCTGCACCCGGGCCCTGAACCCCAAGGACTCCAGCGCCTTCATCTCCGCCATCGCCGACGAATCCCCGGCGTAGGTCGGGCGTAGGTCGGGCGTAGGTCGGGCGTAGGTCCGCAATTTCAATGAGGTGATCTCAGTAGGGGGTTATGCGAGTCGGCCGTGTTCGAATTGGGTGAGTACGAGTGCGGCTTTGACGATGGGGCCGATTTTGCGGGGGCTGGTGGTGAAGTGTCGTAGGGCGCGCCAACGGCCGGTGAGCAGGGCAAATCCACGTTCGCCGAGGGCGCGCAGGCCGCGCAGCAGTTTGTTGTAGGTCTGGTTGTCGACGTCGAGTGGGCGGCCTTTGCTGGTTTTGGGGTGTTTGATCGGGGTGAGGACCCCGGCTCCGGCACCCTGGTAGCCGCCGTCGGCCAGGGTGGGCAGGTCGAGCTGGGAGTAAGCCCAGTACAGGGCGCCGAGGACGTGGTTTTCAGCGGCGGTGATGTCGTGGACGGACCCGGGCTCGACGTCGGAGACCCACAGCGGGAACCCGTCCGGGTCCGTCAGTGCTTGGATGTTGCCGGCTTGTTCGCGGGTTTTCCCGGAGTACCACAGGTCGATCTCGGTGCCTTTGGTGCTGGTGGTCTTTTCGCCGAGACGGTCGGAGGAGAAGTTTTTGCCGTCCAGGATCAGATAGGCGTCGCCGTTGTCTTTGGCCCGTTGCAGGGCGTCGTGCAGATCCGGGGCCTGCGCGGCCAGCGCCTCGATGCCCTCGTCGACATACCGGTAGCCGGTCGCGCGGGCGACACCGTGATCGCGGGCCAGTTTGGTGGTGTCGGTGCGGTCGCGGAACCACCGCAGGACCAGCACAGCCTGCCAGAACGTGGTCAACGCCCGGCGCCCCTTGCGGGTCCCTTTCCGGCGGCGTTCACCGGCCAGCAGCTTGCTGAGGAAGAGCACCAGTTCACGGGGAACATCGAGTTTGGCAGAATACGTGACCACGTGGGGCCTTCCCTGGTCGAAGATCGTTTCTTGGTCGAACTTCTTCTACCAGGGACCCCACGTCCCACTCTCCCCAGGCCAGCCCTACCCGATCACACACCCATTCCGGCAGGCCGCCTTCAGCCACTTCTTACCGAGATCACCTCAATGGAAACTGGATGTCGAATTTCCATTGAAATTGAAGTCCCCTGTGGACAAATCAGCGGAACCTGTGGATGGTTCGCCCGAAAACGGTGTGCGGGTGCGGAGGAAGTCCACTGTGGTCTGGTCTGCGGGGAAGAAGGATTCGATGGCCAGTTCCGCGACCGTGACATCCAGCGGGGTGCCGAAGACCGCCGTCATGCTGAAGAACGACAGTTCCCGGTCGCCGTGGCGGAAGCGCAGCGGCACCACGACATCGCTCGCCCCCGGTAGCTCCACCTCCGGCTCCGGTTGGTCGCACGGGTAGGCGCGGAGTTCGGCGAGCAGGTCCGCGAGCGCCGGGTCCGCGGTGGTCGCGGCCTGGCGGCGCAGCCGGCCGAGGACGTGGGCGCGCCACTCGCCGAGGTTCAGGATCTTCGGCGCCATGCCGTCGGGGTGCAGGCTCATCCGGAGCACGTTCACCGGCGGCGCGAGGAGATCCGGCGCGATGCCTTCGAGGAACGGCTGGATGCTGGCGTTGCTCTCGACCAGCTGCCACGCCCGGTCGACGACCAGCGCCGGGTAGGGCTCGTGCCCAGCCAGCACCTGGCGCAGCGCGGCCCGCACCGCCGACAGCTCCGGAGCGTCGAGGCCGCTCGCCGGGTAGGCGGGCGCGTACCCGCCGGCGAGCAGGAGGCTGTTGCGCTCCCGCAGCGGAACGTCCAGGTGTTCGCTGAGCCGCAGGATCATCTCCTTGGTCGGCTTCGACCGGCCGGTCTCCACGAAGCTGAGGTGCCGCGTCGAGATGTCGGCGTCCACCGAGAGCTGCAGCTGGCTCAACCTGCGCCGCTCCCGCCATTCCCGGAGCAGCACACCCACCTGGCGCTGTTTCACCGTTGTCACACCACGACATTAGCCGCCGGGGCCATTACCTCCCCGGTAATCGACGCGGTGACGTCCGGGCCGCAAGCTGGTGCACATCAGGCCGCAGAACGGAAGGGTTATCCGATGAACACCGACCTCCTCGACCGCTACATCGCCACCTGGAACGAGCGGGACGCCGACAAGCGCCGCGCGATGGTCGACGAGCTCTGGGCGAACGAGGGCACCTACACCGACCCGCTCGCCGACGTCCAGGGCCGGGAGGCCGTCGACGCCACGATCGCGGCCGTCCAGGCCCAGTTCCCGGACTTCGTCTTCCGTCCGGGCGAGGTCTTCGACGCCCACCACGACATCGCCCGCTTCACCTGGGAACTCGGCCCGGCGGGAGGCGAAGCGGTGGTGGTCGGCTTCGACGTGGCGGTCCTCGACGAAAACGCCCGGATCAGGGCAATCCACGGTTTCCTCGACAAGGTCCCGGCAATGTGAACCAGGCCGTTCGCTTCACGTGCCCGTCGGCGGAGGAGCGGCCGAAACAGGTGCAGGGCCCCTTCCGGCCAACTCGGCGATAGGGGCCCTGCACGCTTCGAACGATCAGCCGAAGCGGCCGGAGATGTAGTCCTCCGTCGCCTTCTGGGTCGGGTTGGAGAAGATCTTGCCCGTCTCGTCGATCTCCACCAGCTGGCCGGGCTCGCCGACCGCGCGCAGGTTGAAGAACGCCGTCTGGTCGCTCACCCGCGCCGCCTGCTGCATGTTGTGGGTGACGATGACGATCGTGTAGTCCTGCTTCAGCTGCGAGATCAGGTCCTCGATCGCCAGCGTCGAGATCGGGTCCAGCGCCGAGCAAGGCTCGTCCATCAGCAGCACGTCCGGGCGCACCGCGATCGCCCGCGCGATGCACAGGCGCTGCTGCTGACCACCGGAGAGGCCGCCGCCAGGCTTGCCGAGCCGGTCCTTGACCTCGTCCCACAGGTTCGCGCCGCGCAGCGCCCGCTCGGCGATGTCGTCGAGCTTCTTCTTGTTCTTCTCGCCCGCCAGCTTCAGCCCGGCCACCACGTTGTCCCGGATGGACATCGTCGGGAACGGGTTGGCCCGCTGGAAGACCATGCCGATGGTCTTGCGGACCTGCACCGGGTCCACGTCGCCGGCGTAGATGTCCTCGCCGTCGAGCAGCACCTTGCCCTCGACCCGCGAGCCCGGGATGACCTCGTGCATGCGGTTCAGCGAGCGCAACACTGTCGACTTACCGCAACCGGACGGGCCGATGAACGCGGTGACGCTTCGGGCTGGGACCTGCAGGGTCACGTCCTGCACGGCGTGGAACTTGCCGTAGAACAGGTTCAGGTCCTTGATGTCGAGACGCTTGGCCATTGGTTCGGTCCCTACTTGGTCTTGATCGCGAACAGCTTGGACAGCAGCGACGCGACAAGGTTGATCAGCATGATGACGAGCACGAGGGTCAGCGCGGCGCCCCACATCCGGTAGTCACCGGCCACGGTTCCGGTGCTGCGCTCCATGTAGATCGCCAGCGGCAGCGACGCCATCTCGCCGCCGAAGAGGTTAAAGCTGATGGAGCTGGAGTAACCCACCAGGATCAGCAGCGGCGCGGTCTCGCCCAGCACGCGGGCGAGACCGAGCATCACGCCGGTGAGGATGCCGGACAGCGCGGTCGGCAGCACGATGCGCACGATGGTCTTCCACTTGGGCACCCCGAGCGCGTAGGACGCCTCGCGCAGCTCATCCGGCACGATCAGCAGCATCGTCTCGGTGACCCGCACGACCACCGGCAGCATCAGCAGCATCAGCGCCAACGCCACCGCGAAACCGCTGCGGCTGAAGCCGAAGGTGGTGATCCACAGCGCGTAGATGAACAGGCCGGCCACGATCGACGGCAACCCGCTGAGGATGTCGACCATGAAGGTGGCGATCCGGGCGAACCGGGACTCCCGGCCGTACTCGATCAGGTAGACGCCGACCATGATGCCCAGCGGCACCGCGATGACCGCGCACACCAGTCCCTGCAGCAGGGTGCCTATCAGGGCGTGGTAGATGCCACCGCCGAAGTCGTTGGGCAGCAGCCCGTTGAAGGAGTGCGTCCACCAGTCGACGCTGAGCAGCGGCTTGAGGCCCCGCTCCAGCAGCGTCCACAGCACCCACAGCAGCGGGACCACCGCGATCACGAACGCCGCGGCGAACAGCGCGGTGGCCAGGTTGTTCTTGAACTTCCGCCCGAAGCTGATCCGCTGGAACGCCGGTGGGGTGGCGAGCTGCTCCACGTCAGCGGTGTCGGTCCTCATGCTTTCCCCTTACCGCTGGTGCTCTCGATCCAGCGGGCGATCGCGTTCACCGCGAAGGTGATGACGAACAGCACCAGCCCGGCCGAGATGTAGGCTCCGACCTGCAGGTTGTTGTTGAACTCCCCGGAGCCGAGCGCGATCTTGGAGGCGAAGGTGGCACCGGCGTCGAAGACGCTGTAGTTCGGCGGGGCGGTGCTCATGCTCAGGATGATCGTCAGCGCGACGGTTTCGCCGAGCGCGCGCCCCAGACCGAGCATGGAACCGCCGATGAAGCCGTTGCGGCCGAACGGGAACACCGTCGTGCGCACCACTTCCCACTGGGTGGCGCCGAGCGCCAGGGCTCCCTCGATCTGCATGGTGGGGGTGCGCGAGAAGACTTCGCGGCTCACCCCGGTGATGGTCGGCAGGATCATCACGGCCAGCACGATGCCGGCGGTGAAGACGTTGGCGCCGGAGTCGGTTGGCGCGTTGCCGTTGGCGAAGACCGGGATCCAGCCGAGGTTCTCGTTCAGCCACACCGCGACCGGCTTGAGCACCGGCCCCAGCACCAGGTAGCCCCACAGGCCGTAGATCACCGACGGCACCGCGGCCAGCAGGTCGACGATGTAGGCGAACGGGCGGGCCAGGGTGCGCGACGCGTACTGGGTGAGGAACAGCGCGATGCCGCAGGCCACCGGCATCGCGATGACCAGTGCGACGATCGAGCTGGCCACCGTGATCCATGCCAGGTCGATGATGCCGAAGCTCAGGTGGCTCGGGTTCGCGGTGTTCCACTCCCGGCTGAACAGGAAGTTCACCTGGTTGACCTGCAGCGCCGGGACGGCACGGATCAGCAGGAACACGCCGATGGCGGCGATGAGTGCGACCACGAAGGCGCCGGAGGCGGTCGCGACCGAGGAGAAGACCCGGTCGCCGATGCGGACCTTCTTGCCCGCGAAGGTATCGGGAGCGGAAATGGGAGCCTCCGGTCCGGAACTAGGCGCCGAAGCGCCCCGCGGGGCACCGGGTTCGGTGTCCGCGGGGCGCAGATCGGCTCTCGTCGAGTCGGTCACTGCTGTTTGCAGCCTCTCACTTCGTCCGTTCGACTCTTGGTTCGCCCTGGGTAGGTGCGAACCGGGTTACTCACGAGATGGCGTTGACGGCAGTCAGGACCTTGCCCTTGAAGGACTCCGGCAGCGGGACGTAGCCGGCCTTCTCCAGCTCCTGCGGGTTGGCGTTGGCGGCGACGGTCAGGAACGCCTTGACGGCCTTCGCGGTCTCCGCGTCGTAGCCCTTGGAGCAGACGATCTCGTAGGTGTTCAGGACGATCGGGTAGACGCCCGGGGCCTTGTTGCCGTAGATCGAGTCGAGGTTGACGCGCAGGTCGTTGCCCTCGCCCTTGATCTCGGCGTTCTCGATGGCCTTGCCGACGTTGGCGGTGGTCAGCTCGACCGGGCCGGCGCCGCTGTCGATCTTGGCAATGCCCAGGCCGAGGTTCTTCGGGAAGGACCACTCGACGTAGGTGATGCTGCCCTCGGTGGCCTTCACCGACTGCGCGACCTGGTCGCTGCCGTCGCGACCCTGGCCGATGCCCGGCCCGCCCTGGAACTGCTTGCCCTTGCCGGTCCAGGCGCCGCCGGTGGCGGTGGTCAGGTACTTCTGGAAGTTCTCGGTGGTGCCCGACTCGTCGGAGCGGAAGAACGGCACGATGTCCTTGGCGGGCAGCTGCGCGTTCGGGTTCAGCGCCTTGATCGCCGGGTCGTCCCACTTCTTGATCTGGCCCTGGTAGATCTTGCCGATCACGTCGGCGTTGAGGGTCAGGTCGGTGACGCCGGGCAGGTTGTAGGAGATCGCGACCGGGCCGAAGACCATCGGCAGGTTCCAGGCCGGGTTGCCCTGGCAGCGCTCGGCGGCCTTGGCGACCTCGCCCTTCTCTTCGCTCAGCGGCGAGTCCGAACCACCGAAGTCGATCTGGCCGGCGGTGAAGGCGGCGACGCCCTTACCGGAGCCGGACTTCGTGTAGTTGAGCTGCTGGCCCTGGCACTTCAGGCCGTAGTCGCGGGCGAAGACGTCCATCGCGTTCTTCTGCGCCGAGGAGCCTTCCGCGGAGACCGGCTTGGTGCCGCAATCGACCTGGACACCGCCGAGGGCGGGGTTGCCGCCGCCCTGCGGGGCGTTCTGGTCGGAGCCGCAGCCGGCGAGCACGAGCGCGCCCGCGGCGAGAACGGCGAACGCAGCGCTGTGCCGCTTGATCTTCACTTCGTTCCTCCAGTTGGAAACCCTGCGGTTGCGCGGCCGAGCCCGCGCGGGCCCGTGCTGTTGCCGCTCGACAGGGACGCTAAGGAGTCGGGGTGGACGATCACCGCCATCGAAGTGAACGACAGGTGAACAAGGCACGCTAAGTAAGCAGGCCCACATTCCACCGGAGGGAAAACTGGCCCGGTTCGTAGGTGATCCGGTGAGTCACGGCTACATTCGGTCAGCGCCCAAATTGCACATCCGTGTCCCATTTCTCGAATCCCAACCGCTGGTAGACCCTGATGGCGGGCGCGTTGTCACCCTCGACGTAAAGCATCACCTGATGACAACCAGTGTCGCGGAGATGGCGCAACCCGGCCACCGTGAGTGACCGACCCAATCCTCCGCCCTGCGCATCGGGGTCGACGCCGACGACGTAGACCTCGCCCATGCCGCCCGGGTGGACCTTGGTCCAGTGGAAGCCCAGCAGCTCGTCGTCGCTGTTCACGGCGAGCAAGAACCCGGCGGGGTCGAACCACTCCTCGCGCTCCTTGGCGCGCAGGTCCTGCTCGGTCATGCCGCCCTGCTCTGGATGCCAGGAGAAGGCCCGGTGGTTGACCTCGACCACGGCGGCCTCGTCGCGGTCAGGCCGGAAGGTGCGGATCCACACGCCTTCGGCGGTCGCCACCTCGGGCAGCTCCGGCTCGACGAGCTCCCGCCCCATCCGCCACAGCTCGCGGGGGCGGCTGAGGCCGTAGCGCTCGGCGAGTCGCACCGCGCCCGGGTGCTCGCCGTGCGACCAGATCCGCAGGCGGCCCAGGTCGGGCGCGGATTCCGGGGAGAGCTCGGCGCGGTCCAGCAGCGCCTCGACCAGGCGGGCGCCGGCGCCCTTGCGGCGGTGGTCAGGGTGCACCGCCAGCTCGGCGACGAGCTGCCCGGCGGTTTTCTCGTGCTCGGTGTCCAGGTGCGCGTATCCGATGAGGACGCTGCCGGCGTCGCGCACCACGAAGTGCTCGGAACGCACGTCGGCCTGCACCGGCTCGATCTGGTGGACGACGTCCCGGTGCGCCTTCAGCCGCAAGATCACGTGCTCGCCGACCGGGGCCACCCCGTCCGCCTGCTCGGTCTTGTCGAGCAAGGCCATGACCTCGGCCGCTTCACTGCTGTCCAGTCCATTTCGCCAAGTCAGCTGCACGCCCTCGACGTTACCCACGAACCTTGCGGTTGACGCGATCGGAACGCTAAGACTTGTCCTCGAACTCCGTCCTTGGCACCGGCAGTGCCGGTTGCGCACGTGGGCTTCGACAGCGGACATCTTCAGGAGCAACGCGTGACTGAACTTCGCCGGCGGCTCACCACCGCCGACGCGGTGGTGATCGGCCTCTCCGCCATGATCGGAGCAGGCTTGTTCAGCGCCTTCGCCCCGGCCGCCGAGGCGGCCGGGGCGGCGCTGATCATCGGCCTGGGCGTCGCAGCGATCATCGCCTTCTGCAACGCAAGCAGCTCTGCGGCGCTCGCGGCGAAGTACCCGGCGGCGGGCGGCACCTACGTCTACGGCCGCGAACGCCTCGGTCCGTTCTGGGGCTACCTCGCGGGCTGGGGCTTCGTGCTCGGAAAAACGGCCTCGTGCGCGGCGATGGCCCTGACCGCCGCCGAGTACCTCGCCCCGGCCGCCCCCAAGCCCGTCGCCGCGGCGTTCGCCGCGGCTCTGGGCGCGGTGAACTACGTCGGCGTCACCCGCACCGCCAAGCTCGCTCGCATCCTGCTCGCGCTGACGCTCGCGGCGCTCGCGTGCACGCTGCTCGCGGTGTGGCTCGGTGGCGCCTCGGTTGCCGCCTCGACGTCCCCGCCGCCTGCGCCGCTGGGCGTCCTGCAGTCCGCCGGGCTGCTGTTCTTCGCGTTCGCGGGCTACGCCCGCATCGCGACGCTCGGCGAAGAAGTCCGCGACCCGCAGCGCACGATTCCCCGCGCGATCCCGATCGCGCTCGGGATCGTGGTGTGCCTCTACGTCGTGGTGGCCGTCTCGCTGCTGGTGGCGCTCGGCCCGGCGGGCCTCGCGGCGTCGTCGGCTCCGCTGGCCGATGCGGTTCGGGCCGGCGGGTTGTCGCAGCTGGCGCCGGTTGCGGTGTTCGGTGCCGGCGTTGCTGCGCTGGGCGCGTTGCTCGCGCTGCTCGCCGGCGTGGGCCGGACGGCGTTGGCGATGGCCCGGGAGCGCGATCTGCCGGCCCCGTTGGCGGCGGTGCATCCGCGCTTCGCGACTCCGCACCACGCGGAGCTGGTGGTCATCGTGGCGGTCGTGGCGCTGGTGCTCGTCATCGATCTGCGGGGTGCGATCGGGTTCTCGTCGTTCGGGGTGCTGGTGTACTACGCGATCGCCAACGCCTCGGCGTTCACCCTGCCCCGCGACCAGCGCTGGTTCCCGCGCGCGCTGCCGGTGCTCGGGTTCGTCGGTTGCGTGGTCCTCGCGTTCGCGCTGCCCTGGACCGCGGTGCTCAGCGGCATCGCGTGCTTCGCCATCGGCACCGCCGTCTGGGCCTGGCGCCACCGCTCCAGGCCTTGACGCCGCGATCATCAACGCCCGGCACCGTCACCCGGGGCCGGCGCAATTTCGCGAGAAATCGACGTTCACCCGGGTGACGGTCAATTTCTCGCGAAATCGCGCCCTGGACGGTGACGATCCCGGATGAGTCCCGAATTCACCCGAATCGGAAGTACGACCACACGAAGATCGTTCGCCAATTTTCCGGGCAAGATCGGAAAAACTCTCACCTCAGACGAAGATCAGCAATTCGCGCCGGGAATCTCCCGGAAGGCGCAAAGGCACCTCCGGCCGGGGTGGCCGGAGGTGCCTCGCGGGTGGATCAGTACGCGTCGGCCGTCTCGCATTCGGCGGCCTCGAACTCCGCCCCCTCCAGCTCGGCCGACTCCGCGGCCACCCGGCCGCCGTGGCGGTTCGGGCGGACGAACTTGTAGCCGACGTTGCGGACCGTGCCGATCATCGAGTCGTGCTCCGGGCCGAGCTTCGCGCGCAGCCGCCGCACGTGGACGTCGACGGTGCGGGTGCCGCCGAAGAAGTCGTAACCCCACACCTCCTGCAGCAGCTGGGCCCGGGTGAACACCCGGCCCGCGTGCTGAGCGAGGTACTTGAGCAGCTCGAACTCCTTGTAGGTGAGCTCCAGTGCCCGCCCCTTCAGCCGCGCGGTGTAGGTCGCTTCCTCGATCACCAGGTCACCGACGCTCAGCGAACCGTCGCCGCTGTTACCGGCGCTGTTGCGGCGCGAGACCAGCAGCCGCAGGCGGGCGTCGATCTCGGCCGGTCCTGTGGTCGGCAGCAGGATGTCGTCGACCCCCCACTCGGCGCTGATCGTGACCAGCCCGCCCTCGTTGACCAGCGCGACCACCGGCACGTCCCCGGCCGCCAGCAAGCGGCACAGGTCGCGCGCACCTGCCAGGTCGTTGCGGGCGTCGACGACGATCACGTCGTGCGCGCCGCCGAAGAGGAGCGCGCCGGGGTCGGCGGGCAGGGTGCGGACCCGGTGCGGCAGCAGGGCCAGCGAGGGCAACACCGCCTCGCAGTCTTCTTCGCTGGTCAGCAGCAGCAGCTCGGAGTTCATCCGAAGGGCCTCCGTTCCCAAGGCTAGAAACACCGACGACCGGTGGGAGAGTGGCCATCCGCACGGATGCGGACGACTCGGCGTCGTTGCCTGTGGATGGCAAGGAGAATAACCGAAATGCGGCGGAAAAACCCAGCTCCAACCGGCGGCATCACATTTATGAACGGCAGGCGACCATTTGTTACGGGCATGTGTCACGTGTGCCGGGTCACGCTCGCCGCCGCCGACGGCACGCCGCTGCGCGGGCTGCTCTACCCCGGCCCCGGGCTCCCCGCAGACCTCGGTTTCGTCGTGGGCCACGGCTTCACCAACCACGTCCGCAAGCCCTACGTGCGGCGGGTGCTGGAGCGGCTGGCCGCTCACGCCCCGGTGCTCGCGGTCGACTTCCGCGGCCACGGCCGTTCTGGTGGCCGCACCACCGTCGGCCCGGCGGAGGCGTTGGACATCGCCGCAGCCGTCGAGCGCCTCCGCGAGCTCGGCTGCCGCAAGATCGTCACCGTCGGGTTCTCGCTGGGCGGCTCGGTGGTGCTCCGCCACGCGGCGCTGTCCGCACCGCCGGACGCGGTGATCTCGGTGAGCAGCCCGGCGCGCTGGTGGGTCCGCGACACGCCCGCGATGCGCAGGGTGCACTGGCTGCTCGAGCAGCCGCACGGCCGGTGGAGCGCCCGGCTGCTCGGCGTCCGCCTCGCCCCGCCGTGGCCGGACGTGCCGGTCTCGCCGATCGAGTTGGTTCCGCGCATCCAGGTTCCACTGCTGATCGTGCACGGTGACGAAGATCACTATTTCCCGGTGGCCGACGCCGTCGCGCTCAGCGAGGCAGGCGGGGGCGCATTGTGGCTGGAACCGGGCATGCGACACGCCGAGAGCGCGACCAGCCCCGAACTGGTGGACCGCATCGCCGGGTGGGCGGCCGATACAGTGGGGCCACCCGATCGTGGTGGTCGCTAGCGCTCCGCGGATAACCGCCGGCCATCCTGCCCTGCCCCGACCAGAACGGACCGCTCGGTGAAGAAGCTCGCCATCGCCCTCGTGATCACCGTCGGCCTCCTGGTGGGTGCCGACTTCGGCGCCGCAGCGATCGCCGAGTACCAGGTGTCGAAGAAGGTCGCCGAGCAGCTCAAGCTGCGCGAGAACCCCGACGTGCGGATCAACGGCTTCCCGTTCCTCACCCAGGCCATCGCCGGGAACTACCGCGACGTGCAACTGGCGGCCAACGCCGTGCAGGTCGGGAAGCTCAACGAGGTCGGCATCGAAGCAGACCTGCACGGCGCTCGGGTGTCCACCGCCGACGTGCTGTCCGGGACGGCTGACCACTTCACCATCGACCAGCTGGTCGCCCGGGTGAAGCTGAAGGCCTCCGACATCGCCCGGCTGATCGGCATCCAGGATCTGACGATCGAGTCGGCGCAGAAGGACGCGCTGGCCGACGACGACGGCAACGTCAGCAGCGCGGACGAGCAGCTCACCGCAGGCACCGACGACACCAAGGCCGTGGTTCAGCTGGACGGCACCGTGAACATCGCCGGCTCCGACAACAAGGTGCGGGTGATCGCGGTGTTGTCGCTGGTCAACGGCAAGATGCAGATCGAGCCGCGGAAGCTGGACCTGAACAACAGCGCGCTGGGCCGGATCGAGCTGCCGAAGCTGTTCGAGCAGTCGGTGCTCAAGCAGTTCAGCACCTCCCTCGACCCCGGCGTGCTGCCGTTCGAGATCAACCCGACCGCGGTGCGCGTCGAGCGGGGCGCGCTGGTCGTCGAGGGCACCGCTGAAAACGTGACCGTCAGCTCCAGCGGGGTGAGCACCGGGTGAACGCGGGCACCTGGGCACTGCTGATCGCCGTGGTCGTCGCCTTGGTCTTCGGCGTGGTGTGGCAGGCCCGGGAGGGCAAGGTACGTGCGAAGACCGGAGAGGGGAACGTGTTGGACAAGCTTCCCGAGAGCCTGCGCCAGCGGCTCGCCGACGCCCCGGACGACGACGACGCGAAGGTGACGCTGCTGCAGCTGTCGACGACCTTCTGCGCGCCGTGCCGGCACACCCGCATCCTGCTGGCCGACTTCGTCCAGCGCACCGACGGCGTGCGCCACGTGGAGGTCGACCTCACGGATCACCCGGAGTGGTCAACGCCGCTGCGGGTGCACCGCACCCCGACGACGCTCGTGCTGGACGGCGCGGGCCGGGAGCTGTTCCGCGTCGGCGGCGTCCCCCGCCGCGACGAACTCGCCACTGCCCTCCAACCGCACCTGGCATGAGGGTTCGGGGCGAACGGACCGTTCACGCCGATAGAAGAAGCAAACAGGCCGTTCGCACCACCCCACACCGCGCACCACCCCACACCGCGCACCCCCACCCCAGCGACACGAAGCGAACGGACCGTTCACGCCGATAGCGGAGGTGAGCACGCCGTTCGCACCACCTGCACCCCGACCGGCGTCTCACCTAGTGAACAACCTTCCCGCCGATCGGTCTAGCCGGTAACCTCCGAGCCGTGCATGTACTGCTGACCCGGAGGCGCGCGGTGGATCTTTGCCGCGTGGGTAGCAGCCTGTGTTGCGGGCACTGACCGGGCGGTAGTACGTCTTGCACCTTGCGCGGCTCATGCCCCGGTCTGGGTGCGTCCGAACCCGCCTGACGGACTCGGCAGTCGAAGTCCACTAGTCAGGAGGCCCCATGTCTGCCGCAACGCTCGACCCGCGCGGTGTCCGCTTCACCGCCGCGATGACCAGCGCGATCCTCGCGCTCGGACTGGTCACCACCAGCTGGCGGGTGCTCGCCACGCAGATGGTGTTATTCGGGATGTGCGCATTCATCGGAATGCGGCTCAACCCGTGGGGTTTCGTGTACCGGCAGGCAGTGCAACCGCGCCTCGCGCCGATCGACCCGGCCGAGTGGGAAGATCCGGCACCGGTCCGGTTCTCCCAGGGCGTCGGTTTCGCCTTCGCCCTGGTGGCCACCGTCGGCTACGCCGCGGAGTGGACCGCCCTGGGCATCGTCGCGAACACCTTCGCCCTAGTGGCGGCGCTGCTCAACGCGGTGTTCGGATACTGCCTCGGCTGCCAGATGTACCTGTTGCTCCGGCGCGCCGCCCCTGTCGGAGCGTCCACATCAGACACCTGCTGAACCACCGAAGATCAACGAAGGAGTCGCTCGATGAGCCGCGCAGAGGTCCTGGTTTCCACCGAGTGGGCCGAACAGAACCTGAACACCGCCGGCGTGGTGTTCGCCGAGGTGGACGAGGACACCACCGCCTACGACGGCGGGCACATCCAGGGCGCCATCAAGCTGGACTGGAAGAACGAGCTCCAGGACCACGTCCGCCGTGACTTCGTCAACCGCGAGGGCTTCGAGAAGCTGCTGTCCGCCAAGGGGATCAGCAACGACGACACGGTGATCCTGTACGGCGGCAACAACAACTGGTTCGCCGCGTACGCCTACTGGTACTTCAAGCTGTACGGGCACGGCGACGTCAAGCTGCTCGACGGCGGCCGCAAGAAGTGGGAGCTCGACGGCCGCGAGCTCACCAAGGACGAGCCGAACAAGACTGCCACCACCTACCAGGCTCAGGAGCCGGACATCTCGATCCGGGCGTTCCGGGACGAGGTCGTGGACGCGATCGGCAACAAGAACCTGGTCGACGTCCGCTCGCCCGACGAGTTCGCGGGCAAGCTGCTGGCCCCGGCGCACCTGCCGCAGGAGTCGGCGCAGCGCGCCGGCCACATCCCGTCGGCGATCAACGTGCCGTGGAGCAAGGCCGCGAACGAGGATGGCACCTTCAAGTCCGACGACGAACTCGCGGAGATCTACGGGGAAGCCGGGCTCGACACGGCGAAGGACACCATCGCCTACTGCCGCATCGGCGAGCGTTCCTCGCACACCTGGTTCGTGCTCCGCGAACTGCTGGGCAACACCAACGTCAAGAACTACGACGGATCGTGGACCGAGTACGGCTCGCTGGTCGGCGTCCCGATCGCGAACCCGGCCGAAGAGGCCAAGAACTGACGAACCCGGTGCCGGTCCGGGCTCGTGAGCGGTTTTCGGTGCTGTAGCGCCCGAAACCGCTCACGGGAACCGAACCGGCAGCTGGCAGGAACCGAAGAACGAGATCGAGGAGCGTTGAGCATGAGCGGATGCGGAGCGCCGCAGCAGTCGGGCACGGCGGTCGCCGAGGACACCGACCAGGTCGTCGTGACGGGCAAGGTACGTGCCGGAGACCAGCCGGTCGGCGGGGCTTTCGTCCGCCTGCTGGACTCCTCCGGCGAGTTCACCGCGGAGGTCGTGTCCTCCCCGGAGGGTGGCTTCACCTTCTATGCCGCCCCCGGCGCCTGGACGGTCCGAGCCCTCCACCGCGACGGCAAGGGCCAGGCAGACGTCACCACTTCCGGCCCGGGCGTCCACGCGGTGGACATCGCGGTCGCCTGACCAAACTGGATTTTTCGAGGTGAAGGGCACCTCTGGGCGACTTGCTCGCTCGGAGGTGCCCTTCGCGCTTCCGCGTGATCGGGACCGCTTCGGTCAGTTGGTGGTCTTGGCGCGGAGGAGAGCGAAGGCCCGCTCGTCGCGGTCCTGGGAGCGCGGGTCGGAATCCTCCCGGCAGCCGACCGTCGTGAAGTCCACGACCTCCCAGCCGGTGCGGTCGAACAGCCGCCGCAGGCCCGTCTCGCTGAAGATCCAGAAGTTCGTCGCGTCGTTGTTGGCCTCTGCCGGGTCCAGCAGGTACGCCACCGGCTGCTGCTGGATCCGGGTGCCGTCCGGCGCGACCTGCGCGATCCGGGTCGACACAAAGCACAGGTCGGCGTGCTTGGCCAGCTGCTCCAGCACGAAGAACGGGTTCTTCAGGTGGTAGAGCAGCCCGAGGAAGAACACCGCGCCGTAGCGCTCAGCGGGCATCCGGAACTGCGAGTCCAGGTCGATCTCGTGCACCTGCACGCCGGAGCCCAGTTCCTCGACGAGCCGCCGCGCGCCGCGCAGCTCGTTGAAGTTCGTCGGGCCGTTGTCGATCACGTCCACCTGGCAGCCCAGCTCGGCCTCCAGGAAGAACCCGAAGTCGCCGTCGGCCGCGCCGATGTCCGCGACGCGGGTGCCCGCGATCCGGTCGAACACCGACCGCTGCTCGCCGGTCAGCAGCGCGTCCAGGTGGAAGATGTTCGCCATCGTGTCGTACGGGTACCAACCGAAGTCGGCCGGCGCGATCTTGCCCTTGCGCTCCAGCAGGTCCTCGCGGAAGGTCAGCGCGCGCTCGCGCAACGTCTCGAAGTCCATGTGATCCCCGTCCCTGCTATCGGTTCGGCGCAGTTCGGCGCGGTACCCGCCGCAGATCATGCCCGACGCCACACTCCGCGCGGGCGTCGCGGTGGTTATCCTTTGCGCGTGGAACTTATCGACTTCCTGCACTACGGCCTCGTCACCCTCGTCGGGCTCGCCGCGGTCGCCTCAGTCTGGTTCGCCGGCTACGTGGTGTACCGCCTGTACAGCGACTGATCCGGCGCGACCGGTAACCTCGACGCGATGACTGCTACGCCGAACGAACCACAGCGCGGCAGCGGCGATGCCGCGGTCGCCGCGGCTGCGGAGCGCGCCAAGCACACCCGGCACCGCAACGTGCCGGAGTTCGACGATCTGCCTGGGACCGGCGACACCGCCAACCTGCGAATGGGCCCGTCGCTGAACGACGCCTGCCTCGCGCTGCTGCCGCTGGTCGGCGTGTGGCGCGGCGAGGGCGAGGCATCGCACCCCTCGCTCGACAAGCCGTACCGCTTCATCCAGCAGGTCACCCTCGCGCACGACGGCCGCCCGTTCCTGACCTACGAGAGCCGCGCGTGGCGCCTGGACGGCGAGGGCGGCAAGGTCGTCGCGCCCGCGTTCCGCGAGGTCGGCTTCTGGCGCCCGCAGGCGGACGACACGATCGAACTGCTGATCTTGCACGAGACCGGCGTCGCCGAGATGTTCTTCGGCAAGCCGCAGAGCCAGACCACCTGGCAGTTCGGCACCGACGCGGTGCTGCGCACGCCGACCAGCGAGGACGTCGCCGCGGCCAGCCGGCTGTACGGCGTCGTCGAGGGCTCGCTGGCCTACGTCGAAGAGCGCGCCACCTCGGAGCACGAGCTGCAGCCGCGCCTTTCCGCGAAGCTCGACCGCATCGTCGGCTGAGCCAGGCGCAGATCCGCCGTTCCTGTCAGGCCCCCCGGTTAGATTTCAACGCAATCGAGCTACGAAACCTGAGGTGGGCGAAGCATGACCAGCACCCTGACCGGCGAGCGCGCCGACATCCTGGAACTCCTGCAAGCGCACCGCGGCTTCCTGCGGCACACGGTGAAGGACCTGACCGACGAGCAGGCCCGCCTGCGGCCCACCAAGAGCGAGCTGTGCCTCGGTGGGCTGATCAAGCACGTGACCGCGGTCGAGCTGAACTGGGCCGACTTCATCCGCAACGGCCGCGCGTTCGACGCCTACGACGAGGCGGCGTTCGCCGAGCAGGCGGCGACCTTCCACCCGACCGACGAGGAAACGCTGGACGTGCTGCTGGCGGAGTACGAGAAGGCGGCGGCGCGGACCGACGAGATCGTCGCGTCCGTGCCGGACCTGGACCTCTCCCACCAGCTGCCGGACGCCCCGTGGCAGGAGGAGAAAGGCAAGCGCTGGACGGTGCGGCGGGTGCTGCTGCACATCGCGGCGGAGACCGCGCAGCACGCGGGCCACGCCGACATCATCCGCGAGACCATCGACGGCCAGAAGACGATGGGCTGACCAGGGGTCGAGGTCCGAGGGTCCGGGGTCCGGTCGAGGTCCGAGGGTCCAGGGCCGGGGTCCGGGGTCCGGTCGAGATCCGAGGGTCCAGGGCCGGGGTCCGGGGTCCGGTCGAGATCCGAGGGTCCAGGGCCGGGGTCCGGGGTCCGGTCGAGATCCGAGGGTCCAGGGCCGGGGTCCGGGGTCCGGTCGAGATCCGAGGGTCCAGGGCCGGGGTCCGGGGTCCGGTCGAGATCCGAGGGTCCAGGGCCGGGGTCCGGGGTCCGGTCGAGATCCGAGGGTCCAGGGCCGGGGTCCGGGGTCCGGTCGAGATCCGAGGGTCCAGGGCCGGGGTCCGGGGTCCGGTCGAGATCCGAGGGTCCAGGGCCGGGGTCCGGGGTCCGGTCGAGATCCGAGGGTCCAGGGCCGGGGTCCGGGGTCCGGTCGAGATCCGCGATTTCAATGGAAATTGCGGAAGTTGTCCACAGCCTCCGGCGTGTCGTGGGCCGACACGCCGATCGGCCGGAGGCGGTAACGGGTGATCAGTAGTTGGACTCGTAGAGGCGGTTGATCTCGGCGTGCAGGTCGGCGTCCGACTTGATCTCGGTGCCGTCGATGGTGTGCACCTGGCTGACCAACCGGACGCTCGAAGCCAGCCACACGCCGTCGCTCTCGAACAGCGCCGACGTCGGGAACTTCGCGACCTCGGTCTTCCAGCCCGCCTTCTCCGCGGCCCGGAACAGCGCCCCCTGGGTGGTGCCCTTGAGGATGCCCGAGCTGGGCGGCGTGGTCAGCAGCGTGCGCCCCTGCGCGATCACGACCGTCGAGGTCGGCCCCTCCAGCACCGAACCGTCGGTGGCGGTGAAGATCACCTCGTCGGCACCGCGCGCCTCGGCCTCCCGCATCGCGGCCATGTTCACCGCGTACGACAGGGTCTTCGCGGACAGCAGCAGCCAGGGCGCCCGCTCCATCAGGTCCGGGGCGTAGCCGCGCTCCAGCGTCACGACCGAAACGCCCTCGGCGCGCTTGCGCAGGGTGTCGGCGCCGATCTGCATGCCCATCGCGAAGCCGTTCGGCGTGCCATCGCCGCCGTCGACGCCGCGGGTGCAGACGAGCTTCAGCGCCATCTGCGGGGCGGTGTCCCACGGCCAGTTGTCGATGACCGCCTGTGCGGCCCGCTCCCATGCGTCGCGCTCGGGCAACCGCATCTGCATCAGGCCGGCGGATTGCTCCAGCCGATCGAGGTGCGGCCCGAGTTCCCGCGGCTTCCGGTCGGCGACCAGAATCGTCTCGAAGATGCCATCTCCCCGCATCACACCGAGGTCGTCGGCGCGGAACAGCGGAGCCCGCTGATCAACGATCGTCCCGTCCAAGAGTGCCAGTACGCGCATGCCGGAAGCCTAGAACCTCGACCCCCGCAACCGCTGGTGGGCCGCGCGCATGACCGGCGCGTTCTCGCACGGAGTTACGATCGGAGTACCGACCTTCAAGCGCGCCGAGCACAGGAGCGGGCATTGACCGACCAGGGATCGCTGCGCAGCACCTTGCACCAACGGGGCATGCGGATGACACCGCAGCGCCAACTCGTGCTGGACGCGGTGCGCGAGCTGGAGCATGCGACACCCGAGCAGGTCTGCCGCAAGGTGCAGGGCACCGCCTCGACGGTCAACATCACGACGGTCTACCGCGCCCTCGACCTGCTCGAAGAGCTGGGCCTGGTGCGGCACACGCACCTGGGGCACGGCGCGCCGACCTACTCGGTCGAGGAGCACGAGCACGTCCACCTGGCGTGCCACCACTGCGGCACGATCGACGAGGTCTCGACCGAACTGCTGGACGACCTGTCCCGCGAGCTGCTCGCTCGGTTCGGGTTCGCCCTGGACGCCACCCACCTGGCCCTGTCCGGCCTGTGCCGGAACTGCTGCCGCAACGCCGACGCCGTCGAGGAGCGCCGATGAGTTCACCCCTGTTGGACCTGCCGGGTGCGGTACCCGCACCGGAGGATGCAGTGGATGCCGGCGTGCCCTGGCACTTCGGCGACCCGTTCGCCGAGCAGCGGTCGGCGACCCGCTCGGCGGTGCTGGTGGACCGCTCGCACCGGGAGGTCATCGCGGTGACCGGGGAGGAGCGGCTGAGCTGGTTGCACCTGGTGCTCTCGCAGCACATGACGGAGCTGCCGGACGGGCAGGGCACCGAGGCGCTCGTGCTGGACAGCCAGGGCCGCGTCGACTGCCACATGCTGCTCGCGCACCACGAGGGCGTCGTCTACCTGGACACCGACGCGGGCGCGCAAGCCACCAGCGCGCTGCCGACGATGGGCGTGGACGGCAGGCAGTCGCTGCTGGAGTACCTCGACGCCATGCGGTTCTGGTCCAAAGTGGAGACTCGGGACGCCACCTCGGAGTTCGCGGTGCTGACTGCGGTCGGCCCGGACGCGGGCGGCATCCTCGCCCGGTTCGCGCCGGTGCCGTCGAAGCCGTACGAGGTGAAGGCCCTGCCCGGCGGTGGATTCAGCCGGTTCGTACCGTTCCGCGCGCTGCCCACCATCGACCTCGTGGTGCCGCGGGCGTCGCTGGTGGAGTGGTGGACGAAGCTGACCGACGCGGGCATCCGCCCCTCCGGCACCCTCGCGTTCGAGGCACTGCGGGTGGAGGCGCTGCGGCCCCGAGTCGGGTTGGAGACCGACGAGCGCGCGATCCCGCACGAGCTCGGCTGGGTGCACGTGGCGGCGCACGTGGCCAAGGGCTGCTACCGCGGCCAGGAAACCGTCGCCAAGGTGCACAACGTGGGCAAGCCGCCGCGGCGCATGGTGCTGCTGCACCTGGACGGCTCGGCGGAGATCCTGCCGGAGACCGGCGATCCGGTTTGGCTCGGCGAGCGCAAGGTCGGCCGGGTGGGCAGCGTGGTGCAGCACCACGAGCTCGGGCCGGTGGCGCTCGCGCTGCTCAAGCGGTCGGCACCGGTGGACGGCGAGCTGGTCGCCGGCGACCCGGAGCAGCACCGCGCGGTGGCCGCGGCGGTGGACCCGGACTCGGTGCCGCCAGACACCGGCGAGCCGCCGGGACGGGTCGCGGCCCAGGGCCTGCGCGGCCGGTAGTTGACGAGGCGGGCATGCCGGTAGGCGTGCGCATCCGCCCCGTTCGCCGCGCGTGCCGCACCACGCCGGGAATACGAGCGGTTTCGCACCGTTGTTTAAAAACAACATCACCCGAACTGTTTGCGAGCTGTACCTGAGTGCCGGAGGATGGCCACGTGATCGAAGTCCGCCCGGGTGGACGGCGCCGCATCGACAGGGTCCTGTCCCCGGACTACACCAGTGGCATCGAAGACCGCACGCTCGGCGAGGTGCGGGAGTTGCGCGACGAGGCGGCGCAGGAGGAAACGGACCTCTCATACCTGCGCCGCGTGCTGCACGCGCGGATCGACATCGTGCGAGCCGAGCAGCGGCGGCGGCAGGAGGGCGGGTCCGCGTCGGTCGTCGAGCAGCTGGTGAACATCCTGGCGGACAACGCCGTCGGTCCGGCGACCGGTTCCGGCCGGTACCAGACGACCGAGCCGTCACGGGCCGAGGCGCACCGCAGGCACGTCGAGGCGCTGATCTCCGACGTCGACCTGTCGGACGTGATGTCGCTGTCGGAGGCCAAGCTCGACCAGGCCCTCGCCGCCTACACCGGGGAAGAGGACTCGGTGTCGCAGCGCCGCCGCGAGGTCCAGGACGTGGTGGACCGGCTGAACGCGGAGATCGCCCGCCGCTACCGCGAGGGCGCCGCATCGGTGGACGACCGCCTCGCGGAGGAACGCGACCGGCGGTGACCGGTTCCGCCCCGCTCGCCCGAATCATCCGAAGTGGACTCGGGACTGCTCGGCGCGGCACGTCGCCGCGCCAACGCGCCCGCAATCGCCGCTGAAACCCGCGCAGGCGACCGGAAAGCTGCGGGCCAACCCTGGGAACCGCCAACGTCCGGTCTCGCCCGCACAGGCCCCGCACAGCGGCGAGGGCGTAGCGCTTCCTGTCGCGGCGCGGGCCGACCGCAGAGGCGCCGCGGTGCCCGATTCCGTCCTCAGTGGACAATTTCATCGCGATCCGGCCGCCCGCGACCGCCTCCCCCTGCTCGAACGCCGGGTGCCGGGTCCGCGGTTTCAATACCGCGGACCCAGCACCTTGCCTCGCACGCGCAGCGGCGCGAAGACGGGCACCCGCGATTTCTCCATCGCATCAAATGTTTCCCAACAGCGAAATCTTCGGCGTATGCTCAAATATTGGTACTGATCTCCCATATTTTGAGATGGACGATATGATTGCGCAGCCGGGCACCTACACCCACGGACACCACGAAAGCGTGCTGCGATCGCACCGCTGGCGGACCGCCGAGAACTCCACCGCGTTCCTGATCCCGCACCTGCGGCCGGGCACCAGCGTGCTCGACATCGGCTGCGGACCGGGCACCATCACGCTGGATTTCGCCGCCCTGGTCGGCCCCGGCCAGGTGCTGGGCGTGGACAACGTCGACGAGCCGCTGGAGATCGCCCGCGCCGGGGCGGCCGAACGCGGCCTGGACAACATCACCTTCGCCAACGCCGACGTCTACCGCCTGCCGTACGACGACGACTCCTTCGACGTCGTGCACGCCCACCAGGTGCTGCAACATCTGACCGACCCGGTCGCCGCGCTGCGCGAGATGCGGCGGGTGTGCAAGCCGGGCGGCATCGTCGCGGCCCGCGACGCGGACTACGGCGGCATTCGCTGGTCACCGGACAACCCCGGCCTGGACCGCTGGCTGGAGCTGTACCGGCAGGTGGCGCAGCACAACCGGGCCTTCCCCGACGGCGGCCGGTACCTGAAGACCTGGGCGTTGGCGGCGGGGTTCAGCGACATCACCTGCACGGCTTCGGCGTGGTGCTTCGCGACGCCCGAGGAGCGCACCTGGTGGGGCAACCTGTGGGCGGACCGCATCCGCCGGTCGTCCTTCGCCGAGCAAGCCCAGGCCCACGGCCTGACGACCCGCGAAGAGCTGGAAGAACTCGCGACGGCCTGGCACCGCTGGATCGAAGCCGAAGACGGCTGGTTCGCCGTCCTGAACGGCGAGATCGCCTGCCGCCCCTGAAGCCGGGCAAGACCGGCATCCGCCCAGGTCCGGAGCCAACGCAGGCCAACCCGGCTTCCTCTTCCCGCAGGACGAGGCTGGAAAGCTTCCGTTCAGTTGTGGCGTTCTCGGGCGGCGAATTCCGACCAGAAGTCGCGCAGGGTCTCGTAGCGGGTCGCGACCTCTTCCGCATCGTCGGCTTCCATGGCATCGACGATCGCGTGCACGTCCTCGGCCGAGGTGTCCGCGTCCAGGTCGCTGGACGTCATCAGCTGCACCAGGCCGCCGTAGTCCAGCTCCACCGCCGAATGCGGGTGGAAGCGCTCCAGCCAGCGGCCGGTCTCCCGCAGGATCCGCGTCGGCCCTTCCTCACCGATGGACTTGCGGCCGATCGCGTGCGCCCGGGCAACCCGGCGCCGCGCGTCGGCCATCGCCATCCGCCAGCACACCCGGCGCCGGCCCGGCTCGGTGAACACGCATCGCTCTTCCGGGTCGACCAGTACGAACCAGGGCAGCGGGACGGTCCAGGTGGACGACAGAACGTGCACCGCGCCGCCCGCGAGCTCGCTGACCACCGCGCTCGCCCGCACCTTGGCCTTCTCCACCGGCACCTGCAGGGCCGCGGTCCGCAGCGGGATCTCCGCGTCCCCCAGGAAGCCGACAAGCGCAGCGGCGGCCCGCCCGCGCAGGTCCAGCGGGCACACCAGTGGGCCCGGCCCGACCGTGGCCGCCGGAGCGCTGGGCACGTCCGCCGGGTCGAGCACCAGCACGTCACCAACGCCCGTGACGGCGCCGTCGGCGGTCTCGCCGGGCAGCAGCCGGGGCGGCGCGGCGAGCTGGCTGCGCAACCAGACGTCCTGCTCTCGCAATCCGGCGTCGAACGGGTCGACCGGCCCGCGCTCGACGGCCGCCGCCAGTTCCTCGCGCAGCGGCGGGTCGAACGACGACAAGGGCTCGTACACCCTCAGGTAGGCGACGAACGGCTCTGGCACAGCCAGCATGGTGTCATGCGGCCAGCGGGCACCTGCGGCTGCCTCGCCGAGCACCGAAAACCGCTGCCAGACGGGCCTTCGGCGGGGGAGAGTTCGACGTCACCCAAGACACGGCCACTCAGTCATGGCACCACGTCGCGTCCAACCGCCTCGACACGGTACGGTAGTTACAGGAAAAGTTGTCGAGATCATGCGGGGCCGACATTCCCCTGTCCGCCCCGCAACCCTGTGCGAGGGGGTCGAGCCATGGGGCGCGGCCGGGCTAAGGCCAAGCAGACGAAGGTGGCCCGCGAGCTTAAATACAGTTCCCCCGCCATGGACATCGAGGCGTTGCAGCGCGAGCTGTCCGTCTCGGAGTCCGGCGAGTGGTCCAGTGAGGACCGCGATGACTCGCGCGACGACGGGTACGACGACTACGACTACGACCGACGTTGAAGCACATCTCCACGAGGACGGCGGATGAACGCTGTTCGCTCGATGGTGAGGTGCGTCGGAGTCGTTTGTCTGACCCGATGTGCATGAGCGGGTGGGGTTGACGAGTTCGCAAGTCCCACATAGGAGGAGCACCGTGAGTGGCGTTGCCGGTGGACCGGCGACGCCACTCGCGTCTGTCTGCTGCCTCCGAAAACGGCGCTGCCCGAAGAAGAGTCCGGCGCGATCGCGCCGGACTCGCCGATAGCCGACGGGTAGCTGCGGCCCCGCGGGGTTGAAGATCGGGGTTGAAAAACGCTGGCGCGCGCGGGCCGCCTCTCGGCGGGTGGCACTGCAGGGCTCCAGCCGGACGGTATTCCCAGCAGGCGGTAGTTGGAGCCCGGGGGCACGCGCGCACGCCAGCTATTGGTCCAACGACCGGGAACCCGTCAGGATTCCCGGTCGCGATCACAGATTTCACGTGCGCGGTTCGATCTTCGCCTTCGACCGCGGGGCAGCCGCTCGGCCCACCCCGCAACCGGCACCGCCGCGGGTTCTCAGGCTGTGCCCGCCCGACGGCTTCCCGGCGAGGCCAGTCCCCGACGTGTGAATTGGCATTCATGACGTCGGGGATCCCGCAGCGAGACGGCGCCTGAGGGTTTCAGCTACGCCGCGCAAGACGAGTCTGCAACGCAGAGATCAGAAGCGCGGGTGATTGCCGCGGAGGACCACGCGGTCTTCCTCGCCGGTGCCTTCGACGGACGGCTGCTTGGCGATCTCGCCGAGCACCCAGGCCGGCACGTGGCGGGCCGTGAGCACCGCGAGGGCGCGGTCCACGTCTTCGGCGGTCACCACGGCGACCATGCCGATGCCCATGTTGAAGGTGCGCTCCATCTCGTCGGTTTCGACCCGGCCGCGCTGGGCGATCAGCCCGAACACCGGCGCCGGCGCCCAGCTGCCCCGGTCCAGCACCGCCGTCAGCCCCGGCGGGATCACCCGCGCCAGGTTCTGCGCCAGGCCACCGCCGGTGACGTGCGCGAACGTCCGCACGCCCGCCTCGGCGGCCAGCGCCAGGCAGTCCTTGGCGTAGACGCGGGTCGGCTCCAGCAGCTCCTCACCGAGGGTGCGGCCGAACTCCTCGACGTGGCCCTCCAGCGGCATCCGGGCGATTTCCAGCAGCACGTGCCGGGCCAGCGAGTAACCGTTGGAGTGCAGGCCGGAGGAGCCCATCGCGATCACCACGTCGCCCGGGCGGACCTTGTCCGGGCCGAGCATCGCGTCCGCCTCGACGACCCCGACGCCGGTGGCCGAGATGTCGTACTCGCCGGGCGCCATCATGCCGGGATGCTCGGCGGTCTCCCCGCCCAGCAGCGCGCAGCCGGCCTGCACGCAGCCCTCCGAGATGCCCTTGACCAGGTCGGCGATCCGGTCCGGCACGACCTTGCCGACCGCGACGTAGTCCTGCAGGAACAGCGGCTCGGCGCCGCAGACCACCAGGTCGTCGACCACCATCGCGACCAGGTCGATGCCGACGGTGTCGTGCACGTCCAGCGCCTGCGCGACGGCGAGCTTGGTGCCGACCCCGTCCGTCGAGGACGCCAGCACCGGCGCCTTCCAGCGGTCGAGCTTGAGCTGAAACAGCCCGGCGAACCCGCCCAGGGAGCCGATCACCTCGGGCCGGGTCGCTCGCTGCGCCCACGGGCGCATCTTCTCGACCGCCTCGTCACCGGCCTCGATGCTCACGCCCGCTGCGGCGTAAGTGGCTTTCGGACTCTCGGTCTGGGCAGACCCTGCGAGCAGGTCTTCGGACACGACTGGCTCCACATCTTGGTGCGAGTTTGCGATTCGCCGGACGCGCATGTGTAGCACGTTCAACGCTACGCGCCGACGGCGAACCTCGGGCAACAACGGTGCGGTCGTCAGGGCCGCTGCAGCGCGTCGGCCGCGCCGTAGCTGCTCGGCAGCACCGGTTCGGCCGGTCCCGCGACACCGCGTTCTGCCTGGTTGAGGCCCTCCAGCAGGTACTTGCCGATGCGGGCGTCCGCCGGCAGCGGGATCGGGTAGTCGCCGTCGAAGCAGGCCGCGCACAGCCTGGTGCGGGGCTGCTCGGTCGCGGCGACCAGGCTGTCCAGCGACACGTGGCCGAGGCTGTCCGCGCCGATCGAGCGGCGCACCCCGTCCATGTCCAGGCCGTTGGCGACCAGCTCGGCGCGGGAGGCGAAGTCGATGCCATAGAAGCACGGCCACTTCACCGGCGGCGAGGCGATCCGGACGTGCACCTCGATCGCGCCGGCCTCGCGCAGCATCCGGACCAGGGCACGCTGGGTGTTGCCGCGGACGATCGAGTCGTCCACCACGACCAGGCGCTTGCCGCGGATCACCTCGCGCAGCGGGTTCAGCTTCAGCCGGATGCCGAGCTGGCGGATCGTCTGCGACGGCTGGATGAAGGTCCGGCCGACGTAGGAGTTCTTGACCAGGCCGTTGCCGTACGGGATGCCGGAGGCCTGGGCGTAGCCGATCGCGGCGGGCGTGCCCGATTCCGGAACGGGGATCACCAGGTCGGCGTCCACCGGGTGTTCCTTGGCGAGCCGACGGCCGATCTCCACGCGGGTGCCGTGCACCGAGCGGCCCGAGATCGTCGTGTCCGGGCGGGCCAGGTAGACGTACTCGAAGATGCAGCCCTTCGGCTTCGGGCTGGCGAAGTGCTGGGAGCGCAGTCCGTCGCCGTCGATGGCCAGCAGCTCGCCGGGCTCGACCTCGCGGACGAACGACGCGCCGACGATGTCCAGCGCGGCCGTCTCGCTGGCCACCACCCAGCCGCGTTCCAGCCGACCGAGCACCAGCGGGCGCACGCCGTGCGGGTCGCGCACCGCGTAGAGGGTCTGCTCGTCGCAGAAGACCATCGAGAAAGCGCCGCGCACCGTGGGGAACAGTTCCATCGCGGCCTGTTCGAGGCCCTTGTCGGCGGCGTGCGCCGCCAGCAGGCCGGTCACCAGGTCGGAGTCGCTGGTGGCGCGCGCGCAGCCGTTGGCAGGCGAAGACGCGTTGGCCGTGGTGTCGGCGCCCTCCTCGGCGAGGCGGTCCAGCAGTTCCGCCGTGTTGACCAGGTTGCCGTTGTGGCCCAGGGCCACCACGCTGCCGGTGGCCGTGGTGCGGAACGTCGGCTGGGCGTTCTCCCAACTGCCGCCGCCAGTGGTCGAGTACCGGGCGTGCCCGACGGCGACGTGGCCGCGCAGCGACGCCAGGGTCTGCTCGTTGAACACCTGGCTGACCAGGCCTAAATCCTTGTAGACGAGCACCTGCGAGCCGTCGCCGACAGCGATGCCGGCGGCTTCCTGGCCGCGGTGCTGGAGGGCGAAGATGCCGTAGAAGCTCAGTTTCGCGACTTCCTCGCCGGGAGCCCAAACACCGAAGACGCCGCATTCCTCGCGGGGGATGTCGCGTTCGAGAGCAGGGCCGGAGAGGTCTGTAGGGGTACTTGCGTTAGCCGGTTGGGGCCGGTCGGTGACCACCGAGAACTCCCTGAAGGACGAAGCCGGAGTTACACCTCAGTGTAAGGCTCCCGTGTCCGAGATTTTTCTTCCGGTCAATTGAGCCTGGTCACAGCAGCTCTCCAGGCCCGCGTCAGCGGAGGTGTGCGGCATGCGGCTCCGCCCCGCCTTTGCTGCCAAAAATTGGCGCGGGGCTCGGGGTGGAGCGGCAGGAGAAGGATTGCCGGGCGCTGGCCGAGCGGTTGGGGTGGCTGGTGGTCGCGGTGTTCGTGGACAACGACATGTCCGCGTACTCCGGCAAGCCACGCAAGGACTACTTGCGGATGCTGGCGTTCCTGCGGGCGGGCCGGGGGGATGCGGTGCGGCCTGGCACACGGACCGATTGCACCGGTCGCCGACCGAACTGGAGGAGTACATCACGGTCTGCCAGGACCGGGAGGTGCCGACGCAGTGCGTGAGGGGACCGAGTACGAGATCAGGCGCACCACGACCGCCGCCGAGCACGCCGAGGCCGAACACACCCGCTGGCGGCAGGCGGCCAGCGGGCTCGGCCCGCTGGCCGCCGCCCCGCCGGGCCACGCCGAGCGCGAGGCCGAATGGTGGGCCGCCGAAACCGCCCGCCTGGACGCCCGGCTGCGAGACCTCCTGGACGATCCGGACGCCGACCAGGTGTGTTGAATTCGTTTGAACAGGCCGCCGGTAACACCGCCGCTGATCTCTGCGACCTACAGGAGACCTACCCCCGCAGTACGCACGAAAGACCAGGTGAGCCCGTGTCCGAAGGGCTTCACTTCCGCCGCGTGCCTGGTCTCCGCGCGGTGGACCTCACCCTGAGTACCCGCACCGTGGACCTCGGCGGCGAACTGCTCGCCTACCCCGGGATGCTGATCACCCGCACCGTGAACGGCCGCCCGGTCGCCGAGGAGTGGCTACCCGTAGGCGACGACCCGACCGAGGCCGACGACGAACACGTCATACAGCGGCTTCACGCGGCCCTGTGCTGGCAGCACGGCACCGCCAACAACGCGACACGCCCCGGTGGTGCCGCCTGAGCGGCACCACCGGGGCGTGCACAGCCGTTCTCAGCGGCCGGAATCGGGCGGCAGGGTGACGCTCTGCCGGTCCGGGGTGATGGTCCACTCCCACGCCGACAACGGCGGCTCGCCGCGTTCGACCCACCACCGGTAGGCCGCCTCGGCGGCATCCCACAACCGGCGCGGCCCGACTTGGCGGACCCGGAACCGCTCCCCCTCGGGGACCACGCTGGCCCACGACCCCGACAACGGATCGACCAGCCACGCCACCCCTGGCCGGTCCTCGCTGGCCTTCCACACGTCGTAGCGGCAGCCCGGCAGCGCTACCGCGATCGGCCACCGATGATCATCGGCCAGCAGCGGCACCCACGGGGCCAAGTCGGTCCACGACCGGTCCGCCGAGTCGTCATCCCACCGCATAGTCCCGAAATCGACTGAACTCACGCGATGCGATCGCATGTCCATAAAGGACACTTTCAGCCGTTCCACCGCGTGTCCGCGCGCCGTGCCGTCCTCGACGACGACGAACCGCACCAGTGGCCCGGTCGCCATGTCCGCCCGCATCGGGGCGACAATCACCCCGCCCGGGACAGTGCGCTCAACCCACGAGTACGGCAACTGTCCAAGATGGACACCAGCGGTCGCGATGATCCGATCGAACTGGCGATCACCCGCAAGTCCGGCCGCCGCGTCGCCTTCGATCGTCTCCACCCGCTCATACCCGGCCGTGCGCAGGTTCGCCCGCGCTTGACTGGCCACCTCCGGGTCAATCTCCACCGTGGTCACGTGGCCGGACCCGCCGACGATCTCGGCCAGCAGAGCCGCGTTCCACCCGGTTCCGGTGCCGATCTCCAGCGCCGCGTCCCCGGGTTGGGGCTCCAGCGCCCGCAGCATCCCCGCCACCACCGAGGGCATGGACGCCGAACTGGTCGGACGGTGGCCGATTTCGGGCCACGCGGTCGCCCCGTCATCGAACTGGGTCACCAGCGGCCGGTCCGCATACACCGCAGACAGCCACCGGTCCGGGTCGGTGGCCCGGTCCACCGCCGTGTCCTCGGCCCCGTCGCCGGGCTGATACCAGAACCGCCCCGGAATGAACCATTCCCGTGCGGCAGCAAGGAAAGCCGGGTGGAACTCGGCGGGCAGATCGCCCGCCGAGTCCAACTCGGCCACCAGGCCGCGCACTCCGTCCGGAGCGGCCACGTCGGTCAATTGCTGCCCAGTTCGTAGTCCTTCGGGTCGATGTCGTCCGATGTCTTGCCGGTCTGGCCGTCCCGCCCCACGTCGTGCTTGCCGCCGTCGGTCGTGTCGTCGTTCTTGTCCTTGCCCACTGCCGTGACCTCCTTCGATCTCATTCACGCTAGGAACCCGCGCCGGTCGCGCGGAACCGTGCTCGTTCGCCCGGACCAACGGCCCCGGCCAGCGCAGTCGGCCGGATACTGACCGGCCGCCGTATCTCCATCGGCACCCCGCAGCCGGGAACCGGCCGCAGTACCGCTATCGGGGCGTCCGGATGCCCCGGAGGGTCGATCGTGAGCACCGCCCGCAACGTCCAGGCCGCCGAGGCGTGGTAGTGCCACGAGACCAACTCCGGGGCGAACACGTCCGTACTCGGGAAGGTCGGCACCCGGTACGCCGTCGCGTCCTCCTCGCCGCGCAGGATCACCACATCCGCGCAGGTATCCCACTGGAACACGTGCCCCACCACCTCCGGCGCGTCCTTCGGCCCGAACACGTACAACATCCACCCCCGACGGCGAAGTTCGGCCAGCAACTCCTCAACCTCGGAACAACTCACGCTGCGCTGCCTCCTGCCAATCCTCGGCGTCGATCTCCTCCGCCTGCTCGGCGATCTGCCGACGCCTCCGCCGCCGCTCCGCCCACTCGTTCACCGCGAACGCCAGTCCGCTCACCACCGCCGAGCCGACGACACAGCACGCCATGAGCGCCAGCGCTGCCATGAACGACATCCGGCACCCCTTCCCGTCGTGGTCGGGCTGCCCCGGTCGGCCGGGGAGACTTCGGGGGAAAGTCGATCACCGGCCGGGGCAGCCCCGCCCTGTAGCCTCGTCATCACAGCGGGGTTATGTGATGGGTTTGGCGTCTACTGGCGTCTACAGGTGGTGATCGGTGTCTGACCTCGGCGTGAACCTGCGGGCAGCCCGTGAGGCTGCCGGAGTCCTGTTCTTGATGGTCTTGCTCCGGCACACCCGCGAATGTCTGGCGCGCCTAGCTCGAAGCTAGGCGATGGCGGCCGACGTATTCCTCGGTCGGCCACTCGATTGGTTCCGGCGGTTGGCGGGCAGGCGGCTCGGGATGCGGGGTTGCGACCGATATCGCATCGACGAGTTGCCACACCATCACCGCCCCGGGACCAGCATCAGCATGCTGCCCATTCCCGCCGCGCAACGGCAGCAGTGCGGCCACCACGAGCACCGCCGCGACAACGCCCAGAAAAACCAGCAGACTGCCCGGCTCATCCACCACGGCAAGGACGCTTGTTATCACTGCGCGCCTGCCTCTCGTGCCGCCGCATCGCGGCGATCCCGGGCCTCGTCCCAACAAGCAGCGCAGGTCGGGGAGAGCCAGTCGATCGCGGTCGTCTTGACGACGATCACCGTCGTGCCGCACAGGGTTTCCCGCTCCTGCCCGGGATACGGGAGTTCGACCGGCGACAACCCATGCCGAACACCGTCGACCGGCCGCCAGTACGCCACCAACCCCGCTGACTGAAACATGTCATGCATCGCTTCTCCTTGCTGCCGAAGGGGAAGGCGGTGGCCCCGGGTCGGGGAAAGGGGAGGTGCCGGGGCCACCGCCACGCGGTGACGCACCGTGCTGCTAACGTCACCGACAGCAGCAACGCTAGAGGCTCCTGGGATATTTATCTAGCTCAATCATGCTGAAGAGTGATCGACACACGGAAGGCCAGACGTGGCGCCAAGCTCATCGACCGTCGCAAACTGGGCACTTGGCCTGCGGCTACGCGAAAAGCGGGAGGATGCCGGCCTCACCGGCGGCGAGGCCGCGAAGAAGATCGGTATCGCCGGTGCGTATCTGTCCGAAGTGGAGCACGGCAAGAAGAACCTGTCCACGGACCGGCTCGATGCACTGATCAACGTGTACGGGTTCGAGGACGGCGAAGCCGACGAACTGCGCAGGTTCCGTGAGCAAGCAACCGAACGAGGCTGGTGGACCAAGTACTCGACGCTGTTCACCAACCCGGACTTGATCCGCTTCTTCGGGCTGGAACACGGCGCGGAGCGCATCCATTCCTACGCGTGCAACATCGTTGCGGGAATGCTCCAGACAGACGAATACGCGCGGGCAATCATCGAGTCCGGCAGCCCCAACCTTCGCCTTGCGGAGACGGACAGGCGGCTGCGCTGCCGCCTGTTCCGGCAGCGCCGTCTGACCGATGACGATCCGGTGCAGTTCTGCTCGATCATGAGCGAAGCAGTGATCAGGCAGCAGATCGGTGGGAAGTGCGTCCTTAAAGGACAACTTGAGCACCTGGCGACACTCATCGACGAACGCCCCGAGACGATCGAGGTGCGAATCGTCCCGTTCGAAGCTGGCGCGCACGATGCCTTGGGTGGCTCGGACTTCCTACTGCTGGGGTTTCCCGGCGAGGAACTACCGAGCGTGCTCTGGCAAGAATCGATCACTTCCACGGTGCTCACCTCCGACGCCGTAACGATCCGCGAATACTCCATCGCGCTTGCTGGCGCGACGTCGGTCTCAATCAGCCGCGAAGAGTCGTTTGAGCTGATCAGAAAGGCTTCCAGCAAGCTGTAAACCCGGACTACAGTTGCGCCCATGAGCAGCACCCAAGCGGCCGGACTGAATCGAACCGCTAACTGGCGGAAGTCGAGCCGTAGCGCGAACAACGCCCACTGTGTGGAGGTCGCGGTGATGACGCGAGCGGTCGGCGTGCGAGACACCAAGGACCGCGACGGCGGCACGCTCCTGTTCACCACCGAGCAGTGGACATCGTTCACCACGAGCCTGAAGCAAGACTGAGAGGTCGTGAGTGTGAAACCTCTGGAGCCCGGTTTCACACTCACGACCACCTGGTCACGCCCCGGCAGGGGAGCCGCTCGGCGAAGACCTCGTGGGCGCAGGTCATGTCCTTCGCCCGGTCAACGCCGGTAAAAGGCAGGGGTAGCGGCCGAGGACGGCCTTCATGATTCGATCACTAACACCCACTTCACGGAATCAATCATCTCGGTAGGAGTGGGGCTTCGTGCCGTGGCGGGACGGGAAGTCCGGCGGACGGCGTTCGGCGAAGGCGCTGAGGCCTTCGCGGGCGTCGGGTGAGGTGAAGGCCTTCTGGCCGTAGAGGGCTTCGCTGTGGAAGGCCTGGTCCTGCGGGAGGTCGCCGAGGCGAAGGACGGCCTCCTTGATCGTCGCGAGCGCGGTACCGCTCTTGCCCACCAGCCGGTGAGCGCGGTCGAGCGCGGCCTCGAGCAGCTCCGGCGCGGGGACGACGTCGTTGAGCAGGCCGTACCGCAGAGCTTGGGTAGCCGGGATCCGGTCACCGTGGAGCATCAGCTCCATCGCCCAGACGTACGGGATCTGCCGCGTCAGCCTGGTGAGCGTGCCGCCGGCGGGCACGACACCGACGCCGCTTTCGGGCAGCCCGAACTCGGCGGTGTCAGCACTAATGCGGATGTCGGTGGACAGCATGATCTCGAACCCGCCGCCGAGGCACAGGCCGTTGATGGCGGCGATCACCGGCTTGAACAGCGTGGTGTGCTTCTGGTGGGCGGCATCCCATGCCGAGATGTCGAAACAGCCTTCGGACAGGGCGGGGATGGACTCGGTGAGGTCGGCGCCGACGCAGAAGGCGCGGTCCCCGCTGCCGGTGAGGATCGCGACGGCGAGTGAGTCGTCGTCGCGGACCTCGGCGAAGGCCGCACCGAGTTCTTCGTACATCGCGAGTGTGAGCGCGTTGAGCTTGTCCGGACGGTTGAACCGGATGATCGCGACCGCGCCATCGCGGTCGAGGGCGATGCCGCTCATCAGATCACCCCCTTCTCGCGCAGCTCGGCGATGCGCTCGTCGTCGAGATCGGCGAGTGCCCGCAAGACCGTGCCGGCGTGCTCACCGACCTTCGGCGCGAGCCCACGTGGCTCAGTGGGCGTGCCGGTGAGCTTGATGGGCGAGCCGAACATGCGCAGCTGCCCGAACTCGGGGTACTCGACGTCGACGATCATGTCGCGCGCGGCGATCTGCGGGTCCTCGACGACCTCACCGATGTTCTTGATCGCGCTCAACGGCACGGCGTCACCGACGATCTCCTCCAACTCGGTCTTCGTCTTGTCCTCGAACCACTTCTGCAGCAGCGTCCGGACCCGTCGTTCGTAGACCTCGGGTACGAATCGCTTCGCCATGGTGTCGATTTCGGGGTCGTCAGCGAGCTCGGGCTGTCCGAACAGGTGGCAAGACAGGCGCCAGAACTTGTCGGTATAGCCGCCGAAGAACACGAACCCGTCCTTGCACGGGTAGAGCTCGTAGGGCTTGACGAAGGGATGTTCGTTGCCCAGCGGTCCGGGGATCTTGCCGTCGACGGTGTAGGACACGACAGCGTTCTCCGTGAGGCTGAGCACCGAGTCCTGTTGGGACACATCGACCAGCTGTCCCTCGCCCGTCTTTTCGGCGTGCCGCAGTGCGGCCAGGGTGCCGATGACGGCGTACAGCGTCGCGGACAGGTCGCCAATGATGGTGCCGACGCGGGCGGGTGGCTGGTCCTGGAACCCGTTCATCGACCACAGGCCGCCGGTGGCCTGCGCACTGTTGTCGTAAGCGGGCCGGCGCCGGTACGGTCCGGTCTGGCCGTAGCCGGAGATCGCCGTGTACACCAGGCGCGGGTTCTCCCCACGCAGCACGTCGTAACCGACGCCGAGCTTGTCCATCGTGCCCGGCCGGAAGTTCTCGACCAGGACGTCGGCGCGCCGCACCAGCTTCTTGAGCAGGTCCTTACCGTCCTCAGTGGATAGATCGATGGTGAGGCCGAACTTGTTCCGGTTGTACTGCGCGAAGAACGCGCTGAACTCCTCGTCCGGTCCGCCCGGCTCACCGGACGAGGAGGTCAGCTTCGGCGGGAAGTCCCGGGTGTAGTCCGGTTCCTTCGGGTTCTCGATCTTGATCACGGTCGCGCCGAGGTCGGCCAGCAGCATCGAGCAGAACGGGCCCGCCACGACCCGGGTGATGTCCAGGACCACGATGCCGCGCAGCGCGCCCCGGGACAGCCCGCCAGGCAGCATGCCCACGATCGTGTCGTCGTTGATGGTCATGTTCGTCCCTGATCCGTAGGTGGTGGCTCGTCAGCTCGCGGCCGCATCCACCCGAACGCAGGCCTCCAGGAGGGTGCCGCACGAGGGGCTGTAGAACTCGTCGATCAGCACGCGGCGGCCCTCGGTGCGCGGGCGGACGCGGACTCCGTACTCGGCCAACCGCTCAGCGGCGACGTAGGTGACCTTCCGCGCCTCGCCGCGCCAGTCTTCGCCGGTGCCCAGGCGGGCGCCGCTGGCGGGCACGTACCAGCCGTCGGCGTCGCGGCGTGGCGCGGAGGACCCGGCCGGCGAATTCGGCGGGACCTGCAGGGCGGGGGTGCTGCCGAGGCGTTCCTGGCGCATCGCGGTGCGGGCTCGCCGGGTGGCCGCCTCGTCGACGGTGTCATCGGTGACGATCACGCCGTAGGTGCGCTGCGCGGTCTCGCCGGTCACGTAGCCGTCGCGGACGTCGGCGGCGACGAGCTGCGGGGCGCGCAGCAGCGGGTCGCCGTAGCCGCCTCCACCGGCGATCCACTGCACGAACACGTCTCCGGCGCGGACCCTGACCGACTGCTGGTTGATCTCCAGCAACTCCCGGTCCGCCGCGCTTAGCGTGTCCGGGGCGGGCACCAGGCCATCGGCGAGCAGCCGGGCGACATCGGTCTGGCGCCAGACCTCGTGGCCGCTGCCGCCGCCGGGCAAGCCGCCGCCGAAACCGTCGGCGACGACCTGGGCGTTCGGGGCGAACACCGTCTGCGTGACCTCCCCGGCGCCGTGCAGCGTCCACGCGAAGCGCAGGCCCAGCCCGCCGCGGTGGGCGCCGTGCCCGGCGCTTTCGGTGTTGAGCTGTTTCCACAGGTAGAGCACCGGGTACAGCATCTCGTTCATCTCGACGTCGGGCAGCATGTTGTTGACCTGCGTCATCATCCCCGCGCAGTCGAGCCCGTCGCGGTCCGGCTGGGCGCCGGCGCCCATGCCACCGCCGTCCATGTTGAACAGCACGAAGTACTCGCCGTCATCGGTGGTGCCCGCGGAGATCCCGCCGGTCCACGAGTCGCCCCACACGCCCTGGGTTCGGTCGCGGATGGTGTCGTCGTCGCTGCGACGGCAGGCGTCGTTCATCAGCTTCGTGACGACACGGCTGACCCGGGCGCCGGTGGTGAGGTGCCCGTTGCTGATCGGTGCCGGGGGCCGGGGATTCACGATCGACCCCGGCTCGGCGACGATGTCGAACGCGGTCATGACGCCTTCGTTGAACGGGACGTCCCAGGCGAGGATCGGCACGATGGCGGTCGCCACGCTGCCGACCAGCGCACCGTAGCTGCAGTTGACGAAACCGTCGGTCTGCTCGCTGGAGCCGGTGAAGTCGAAGGTGATCTGGTCGTCGCGTTTGGTCATGGTGCACGCGACGCGGTACAGCTCGTCGACGTGTCCGTTGTGCTCGGTCCACTCCTCGGCGGTGTAGGTGCCGTCGGGGATGCGGGCAATCCGGTCGCGCACGACCTGCTCGGCCAGCTCGAACGACAGCCTCGTGTAGTCGCGGAACTGCTCGATCCCGAACTCCTCGATCGTGCTCAGCAGACGCCGGATACCGGTGTTGTTGCTCGCCACCAGGCTGCGCACGTCGTTCCAGAACAGCGCGGGCACGCGGACGTTGTTGAGCAGGATCCGGCGCACCCACTCGACGGGCTCGCCCCGCTCGAAGATCTTGACGCCGGGCGGCAGCCGCAGCGCCTCGGCGTAGCAGTCGTGGGCGCCGGGCGCGAACCCGCCGGGCGTCATGCCACCGACGTCGACCAGGTGCGCTTGCGACTGAGCCCAGCCGATCAGCTCGTCGCCGTGGAAGATCGGCGAGATCACGTTGGTGTCCGGCGGGTGGCTCGCGCCCGCGGTGTGCGGGTCGTTGCAGATGAACGCGTCGCCGGGCGCGAGCGGCTCGCCCTCGATCGCCTTGACCAGGTTCTGCACAGCGACGCTGCCAGAGCCGATGTGGAACTGGACATAGTCCGAGTAGGCGTAGATGCGGCCCGTGGGGTCGAACAGTGCGGTGTTGAAATCACCGGCCTCGGTGATCACCGGGGAGCCCGACGAGCGGATCATCGCGATGCCCATCTCCTCCACGATGGAGTCCAGGCGCATGCGGATCACTTCGAGGGTGACGGGGTCGAACCCGTCGGGCAACGTGCGCGGGGTGCTGGTCATGGTCGTCTCCTTTGACGGGCGGGGGGTCAGCGGTCGGCGAGGCGCAGCAGGAAGTCGCCGCTGTCGGTGAGTTCGACGGTGGCGCCAGTGGGCACGTAGACCGTGGTGTCGGGCTCCTCCAGCAGGCACGGACCGGTCGCCCGGCCGAGCGCACCGAACCCGCGGTGCACGTCGATCTCGACGCGCTCGCCGGTGAGCGGCTCGATCACGTCGCGGCGAGTGAGCTCGTGGCGCTCCTCGCCGGTGCCCGCGACCTGCTCCACCGTCTGCACGTCGCTGCGGCCGATGGCCCGGACCCGCGAGTTGACCAGCAGGATCTCGGCCTCGGTCCAGGCCGTGCCGGCGCCGAACTCTTCCTCGTAGTCGGCGATGAACTGGGCGCGCAGCGCGTCCTTGTCCGCCTCGCCGAAGGTGCCCGCCGCCAGGCGGGTGGTGACCTCGAAGATCTGGCCCACGAACTTCATGTCCGCCTCGCGGTGCAGCTCGCGTCGGCCCTCAGGGATCCCCTCGGCCTCGAACCATGCTTGTGCGCGTTCCTCGAGGACGGCGAACTCCTTGTCGAGCGCCGCCGCGGGCTGGTCCATCGTCCACGGGCTCGTTTGCACCGCGGAGAACACCGAGTCGGCGTGCATGAGGCCGTGCGCAGAGAAGACCGCGGCGTCGCGCGGGATCACGACCTCGCGGACCCCGGCCTCGGCGGCGATGCTGGCCGCGAACAGCCCGCACGCGCCGCCGAAGCCGACGAGGGTGAATTCGCGCGGGTCGTGGCCGCGGTTCACGGTGATCTTGCGCAGCGCGTTGGACATCTGCGACGTCGCCAGCCGGTACATGCCTTCGGCCGCCGCGTCCTCGGTGATGCCCAGCGGCTCGGCCACGTGCTTGCGCAGGGCAGCCCGCGCCTGGTCCTCGTACAGGGGGACGGTGCCGCCGAGGTAGTAGTCCGGGTTGATCAGCCCGAGCACGAGCGCGGCGTCGGTGACCGCGGGCCAGGCGCCGCCCTTTCCGTAACATGCCGGGCCCGGCACGGAGCCCGCGCTGTGCGGGCCGACGCGCAGCAGGTTCCGTCCGTCCACCCAGGCGAGGCTGCCGCCGCCGGCGCCGATGGTCTCGATGTCCACGGCGGTCAGGCTGGTGGGCAGGCCGCCGATCTCGGCGCGGGGCAGCAGCCGGAACTCGTCGTCGATGATGGCGGCCGCGTCGAGGCTCGTGCCGCCCATGTCCGCGGTCAGCACCCGCCGGCGGCCGAGCTGCTTGGCCAGCAGCCGCGCGCCGGTGACTCCGCCGACCGGACCGGAGTTGAACATCGAGATCGGGGCCTTGCCGGTCTCCTCCACCGACAGGAACCCGCCGTGCACCTGCATGATCTGCACCCGAGCTCGCAGCCCCCTGCTCCACAGCTCGTCGGCGAGGTGGTCGAAGTGCGACGCCACGATCGGCTTCACTGCGGCGTCCAGTGCGGTGGTGACCATGCGCTCGTACTCGCGGTAGACCGGCGTCAGCCTGCTGGAGAGCGTGTACGGGATGTCCGGGTGATGCTTGTGGAGGTACTCGCCGATCGCATTTTCGTGGGCGGCATTGCGGAACGACCACAGCAGGCAGACCGCGATGGCCTCGGCGCCGGTCGCCAGCACCGCGTCCACGGCCGTGGCGATCGCGTCCTCGGTGAGCGGGACGAGTACGGTGCCGTGCGCGTCGACCCGCTCGGCGACCTCGACGATGCGGCGACGCTCCACGATGTCTGGCGGCGCCGACATCTTGTGCGGGTCGCGCTCGTCTGTGCGGGCCGACCGGGCGATGCGCAGGGTGTCGCGGAAGCCCTGAGTGGTCAGCAGCCCTACGGCGGCGTACTTCTGCTCATCCACGGCGTTCGTGACGATGGTGTTGCCCAGGACGAATCGGTCGACCGCGGCGAAGAACTCGGCCTCGGTCATGCCTGCGCGCTCCCGCAGCACGCCCAGCGCGCCGAGGATCCCTGTGGTCACGTCCTTGGTCGAGAACGCCTTGCCACGTATCGCGTGCCCGTCGACGACCGCCACGGCGTCGGTGAACGTGCCACCGACGTCGATGCCCACGTGAAGCGTCATGCTCGCTGTCTCCTTTGACTGCGTCGGTGCGGCTCGTTCCGGGCTGACGGATGGTATGCACGAAAGGTTCGTTTCGGGGAGACACCGTCTAACCCGCGGTGTGGACAGTACGAGCGCGAACCCGCCCTAGACTATGTATCGTTCGCCCAGGATTTCCCTGGACAGCCTGGGCGATCGGCACACGGATCGAGGTGAACTCCGTGACGGAGACGCTCCCAGGCGACGTTATCGTCAGTCTGCTGCAGGCGGCTTCGGCTGAACAGGAAGTCGATGTGGACGGCCTGCTCACCGACGTGCCCCTGTCCGAACAGGACACCACGCGGATCCGCTACGAAATACGCCGCCTACGCGCCACCTCGGAGCGCTGGCGGCGCCGCGGTCAGGAACTCGCGGCGCTGTTCTCCTCCGCGCGCGAGCTTGCCCAGCTTCGGGACGTCGATGAACTGCTCGGTCGGCTCGTCGAACGAGCGCACGACCTCGTCGGCACGGACGTCACCTACCTGTCCGAGTTCGATGCGAAGAGCCGCGAACTCCGCGTGCGAACCACGCTCGGGACGGTCGCACCGTCGTTCCTCGGCTTGCGAGTGCCACCCGGCGCGGGCCTGGCCAGCCAGGTGGTCGAAGGACGCCGTCCCTACTGGACGTCCAAGTACGCCGCGATGACCGAGGCCCCGCACGACTCCGCGATCGACGCCGCCGTGGCCGCGGAAGGCCTCGTGTCCCTGCTCGGCGTCCCGCTACTGGCCGGCGACGAGGTGATCGGGGTGCTGTTCGCCGCCAACCGCGTCGAGCACGCTTTCTCCCCTGAGGAGATCTCCCTGCTGTCAGCCTTTGCCGACCACGCCGCCATCGTCCTGCAGACCGCTCGCCTGCTCGCCCGCACCCAGGACTCGGCCGACGACGCCCGCCGCGCCTACGGCGAGCTCGCCCGCCACGTCGAAGCGATGGAACGGGCCAGCGAGGTGCACAGCGACCTCACCAACCTCGTGCTTCAAGGCGGTCAAGCACCAGACGTCGCGACCGCGCTCGGTCGCGCCTTGCGCTGCCACGTCACGCTTCGCGACCTCGAACACCTCGACGGCCCCGTCGCCGACGCGGTCGACCACAGCCGCCACAGTGGTCGGTGCACGCCCGCGAGCGACGGCACGTACGCCGTCGCCGTCCTCGCCGGGCCGACCCTGCTGGGCGCGCTGCTGCTAGAACAGGGCGAGGTCGAGTTCGGCCCCGTCGAGCTGCGCACCGCCGAACGCGCCGCTCAGATCACCGCGCTGCTCAATCTCAAGCAGGACGCCATGATCGAGGCCGAGCAGCGCGTCCGCGACGACTTGCTGGCCGACATGCTCTCCGACGCCCCCGACCGCCGCGCCGACATCGCCACCCGCGCCCACGCACGGGGCATCCGGCTCGACGAGTTGCGGTCGGTGGTCGTGATCTCGGTGCCGGCCGAACTGCGCCGCGAGGCCGTCCGCGCCCTGCGCCGGACCGGCGGCCCGGTCGGCGAACATGCCGACCGAGTCGTGGCCATCACCTCGTATCCCGACCCAGCCACCGCGAGCACACTCATCCACACCATGGTGCGCCGCACCGTACGGGCACCAGTTCTGGCGGTCGGCGCAGGCATCGCCGACGCCACCGTCGACCTACGCACCCAGGTCGACGCGGCCTCGGCGTGCGTGCGGATCCTGCCCGCACTCGGGCTGAACGACACCGCCGTCACCACCGACGAGTACCTCCCGTACACGGCCCTGTTCGGCCCAGGGGAAGCGCGCGTGACGACGTACGTGCGGCGCGTCATCGGGCCCATCCTGGACTGGGACGCCAAACACGCGGGCAAGCTCCTGCCCACCCTCGCCGCCTACCTCGGCAACCGGATGAGCCCAGTCGCCACCGCCCGTGCGCTCCACCTGCACAAGAACACCGTCCTCCAACGCCTGGAACGCACGACCGAACTACTCGGCGAGGACTGGCAGGAGCCCGATCGGCTCTTCCGGATCACCGTCGCGGTCCGCCTCGCCACCCTGGCCAAAAGCCCATAGTCCTACCGTCATCAGTGGATGATCGGCCCATTCCCGGCCGATGCGCGGCGAACTAGCGTCCTCTTCCGTACCGCAGCAACACTGAGGTGGGAGGGGCGCCATGCCGCGCACCAGTCGTATCCAGGGTCTCCGGGACCTATCCGTCGAGGCCCGGCGCAAGTTCGTCGCCGAAGCCGCCGGCATCGACCCCGCGTCGATCGCCGCCTTCGACCCCGCGCACGGCCTCGGCACCGAACTGGCAGCCCACATGATCGAGAACGTGACCGGGATCCTGGGCATCCCGCTGGGTGTCGCGACGAACTTCGTGATCAACGGCACCGACGTGTTGGTGCCGATGGCGACCGAGGAAGCCTCCGTCGTCGCGGCGGCGAGCAACGCCGCCAAGATCGCGCGCGTGCGCGGCGGGTTCACCACGTCCTCGACCCCACCCGTCATGCAGGCCCAGGTCCAGATCGTCGGCGTCGCTGACCCCGAGGCCGGGCGAGTACGGCTGCTCGAAGCCCGCGACGAGCTGATCGCGCTCGCCAACGACCAGGACCCCAAGCTCGTCGAGTTCGGGGGCGGCGTCCGGGACATCGCTGTCCGGTTGGTCCCCTCGCGCGCCGGCACTTACGTGGTCGCGCACCTTCAGGTCGACGTTCGCGACGCCATGGGCGCCAACGCGGTCAACACGATGGCTGAGGCCATCGCCGCCCGGGCAGCCGAGATCGCGCGCGGGAGCAGCTTGCTGCGGATCCTCACCAACAAGGCCGATCTCCGGCTCTCCCGTGCCCGCGCGGTGTTCGACGCGGACGCGCTCGGCGGCGCCGAGGTCGTCGACAACATCATCCACGCCGCCGCCCTCGCCGAAGCCGACCCCTACCGGGCCGCCACTCACAACAAGGGGATCATGAACGGCATCACAGCCGTCGTGCTCGCCACCGGCAACGACACGCGCGCCGTCGAAGCCGGCGCCCACTCCCACGCCGTCTCGCCCGCCGGGCTCTACACCTCGTTGTCCCGCTTCGAAAAAGATGCCGACGGCAATGTCGCCGGCACCCTCGAGCTGCCCATGCCCGTCGGTCTCGTCGGTGGCGCCACCAAGGTCCACCCGGCCGCGCAGGCCGCGATCACCCTGCTCGGCGTCCGCACCGCCGCCGGACTCGCGGAGATCATCACCGCCGTCGGCCTCGCCCAGAACCTCGCCGCCATCCGAGCGCTGGCCACCGAAGGGATCCAGCGCGGCCACATGTCCCTGCACGCCCGCAACATCGCATCCGCCGTCGGCGCGACCGCCGAGGAGGTCCCGGCCGTCGTCGCCCGGCTCATCGCAGACCAGAAGGTCCGTGCCGACCACGCCGAGCAGGTCCTCGCCGAGCTCCGGGCCGGACGATGATCGACTACGGGACCGAACGGCTCCCTGGCCTCCCCGAAGCCGTCACCATCTGCGAGGTCGGCCCCCGCGACGGGCTCCAGAACGAGTCCACGCCGGTGCCCGCCGACGTGAAGGTCGAGTTCATCGAACGCCTTGCCGACGCCGGGCACACCGTCATCGAGGCGACGAGCATGGTCCATCCCAAGTGGGTGCCACAGCTCGCCGACGCCGAAGAGGTCCTCCGTCGCCTCGACCGCCGCCCCGCGGTCCGCTACCCCGTACTCGTGCCCAACCAGCGAGGCCTGCAGCGGGCGCTCGACCTCGGCGTCACCGACATCGCCGTGTTCGCCTCGGCAACCGAAAGCTTCGCCAAGGCCAACCTCAACCGCACGGTCGCCGAGTCGCTCGAGATGTTCGCCCCCGTCATCACTCAGGCCCGCGAAACCGGGCTGCCGGTGCGCGGCTACCTGTCCATGTGCTGGGGCGACCCTTGGGAAGGCGCGGTTCCTGCGGCACAAGTCGTCGACGTCGCGACCAAACTGATCGATCTCGGCTGCACCGAACTAAGCCTCGGCGACACCATTGGCGTCGCCACCCCCGGCCGCGTCGTCGCGCTGCTCAACGCCCTCACCGCCGCCAGAGTCCCGATTGGCTCGATCGCCGTTCACTTCCACGACACCTACGGCCAGGGGCTCGCCAACACCCTCGCCGCCCTCCAGCATGGAGTGACCACAGTGGACACTTCGGCAGGCGGCCTGGGCGGCTGCCCCTACGCCGACAGCGCCACCGGCAACCTCGCCACCGAAGACATCCTCTGGCAGCTCGAAGGTCTCGGCATCCACACCGGCCTCAACCTCACCAAGCTGGCCGAAACGAGTAGCTGGCTGGCCGGTCACCTCGGCCGCGAAAGCCCCTCTTCGGTCGTGCGCGCGCTACGGAAAAGCTGAGACCAGCCGTCGCTCCGGCCTCGCGCGTTACGCAACCGCTACGACGACGGCGCAAACCCGTGGACTCGGCAGCCCGGCCTAGACACTGAGCGAACGGGGGGGGCGATTCGGGCGGGCAGGCGTCGACGAACAAGAGAAGGCCCCCGTGTCCGGGGGCCTCTTGGGCGCGCGGGGGCCCTGTACTCCGCCCGCCACAGCGAGCGGGCTGCGATCCATTACGGGACGTCCAACTCGCCACGATCCGGGCCTGGAGGGGCGTCTCCTGTTCATGAACTACTCCCCGAGCGCGCCGGACTCCAGGCTGCGGGCCACGGAAACGGCCTGGTCGGCGAAGCGTTCATAGAACCGGGCCAGCAGCGCCAGGTTTATCGCGGTGCGGGTCCCGTGCGGCCATTCCGCGCCGGTGATGGTGGTCATGACCTGGGTGCGTAGGGCGTCAAGCTGACCGTTCAGGCCGCCGCCGAGGCGGAATTCTGCGCCTGCACACGGGCTCGGCGGCTTTCGTGCGCAGCGGCCAGGCTGGCTCGGCAGGTCCGGATGATCTGCCGGGTCGCCGCGGTCTCGAGGGTCTGGCGGCACCGCGTGCACACCACGGTCACCGATCCGGTCAGCTCGTCGACCGCGACGGACGCCTCGGCCTCGCAGCGGCGGCACCAGCGGTGCCCGGTGACGGGGATGACGTGCATCGGCGAAGCGATGCATTCGTGTGCCCAGCGACGGTGAACGTGGCAGGTGATGCGCGCGTGAGCCGAAATCTCCTCGCGCTCCTCCACCGCATCCTCGAGGATCAAGGTGTGTGCAAGGCGGCGGTCACGGAGGTCCGCGTAGCGCTCGCCGTACCGCAGTACCTCCGCGGCGCTCGGCCAGAAGGGACGCAACGAACGTCGGGGCTGCGGCGAATCCGGCTCGATTCGGTCGGGATGTGACAGGGGGAGCATGGCCTTACCTTGAACGGGTCTACTTGGTCGGGTTGACACCAGTGTCTTTAGTCCCGACTACGCAGACATCGGTGGCACTACGTAGCCCACTGCTTATCTATATCTGAGTACGTACTGCGGCGATCATCTGGCCGTGTCCGACCGGCCTCGCTCGGTTCCGGGTCGCGCCGCAGTGCCATCGCACGGTTCAGCCGGGCTGGCCCCGCAGGCAGTGTAGGCGCTGCGCCACCAAGCGGGGCAACCTGGCGAACGCCGCCCCTGTCCGCCATCTCATCCCGAACCGGTCGTAGACCCGAGGTGCCGGAACGCTCACGGGTTGTCGACTCGGACCAGCGGCAACCACTGCGAAACGTCCGAGCGGGAACCGGACGCGGTGAGCTCGCCGCGTTCGAGAGCCTCGGCCCAGCCGAGGCGGCCGGTCGCCAGCAGTAGCCAGGTCCGGGGGTTGGTCTCGACGACGTTGGCCGGGGTGCCGCGGGTGTGCCGAGGGCCGGCGACGCACTGGACCGCCGCGAACGGCGGCACCCGCACCTCGACGCTGTTGCCCGGGGCGACCTGCTCCAAGGTGCGCAGGCTCAACCGCACTGCGGCGGCGAGCTCGGCACGCGCGGGCTGCGGCGCTTCGCCGTCCAGCCAATGCCGCAGGGCTGCGACGGCCTCGCGCATCTCCCCGGGATCAACGGCACGGCGACTGGGCATGCCAGAAGCCTACGAACACAACCCAACCCCCAACCCCCTACCCCAAGCACGGGACACCGGAACACCGGAACACCGAGCACCGAGCACCGAGCACCGAGCACCGAGCACCGGAACCTTGGAGGCTGGTACGCGAGGGGTGTTGCGATATCAGGACCGGGCATCAGGCACCGGGCACGGTGCTCCGGGCACCCCTTGAACCAGTGGACACGCAATTTCAATGGAAATCAGAGGTCCGATTTCCATTGAAATTGCGGAAGTTGTCCACAGCCATCGGCGTGTCGGTGTGCGACACGCCGATGATCCGCAACTTCCATTGGGCTTTTTTCATCCTGATCTTGGCTGGTCAGAGGGTGTGGTCGTGGGTGGCGTGGTGTGGGCGGGCTGGCCAGGGCCATGATCATTTATCAAGATCATCTGACGGTGGCCGTGGTCGCGGAGAAGATGTGACGATGATCATGGCCGGTTGGCTGCAACGAGAGTGCCCCCGGCGGGGTTGGGGAGTGTGTGAAAACCCAATCCAGCCCCGCCGAGGGCACCGAACCCATTGTGTACCAAGCCCAACTTCCCGTGTCGAGGGCCACGATCGACTACCTCGCCTCGCTGATCACCACGCACTGCAGGAAAATCCGCTCTCGCTGGCGCAAGGTGACCCCTGGTACGCAGGCGATCATCGTGCTCGCGGTGCTGCGTCACGACCAGCGGCTGCTGGACATCGCCGGCGGCAACAGGGTGTCGGCCTCGACGATCCGCCGCTGGGTGCTGGAGGTCATCGACCTGCTGGCCGCCCGTGCCCCGCGCCTGGACCGCGTCCTGAGCAAAGTGGCCCGCGGCGGGGGTGAGGTCGTGCTGCTGGATGGCACCCTGGTGCGCACCCAGCGCCGCACCGGCAAGAACAACCGGCGCAACTACAGCGGCAAACACAAAGCCCACGGCCTGCTGTTTCTCGCCCTCACCGACCACAAAGGCAACCTGTTGTGGTTCTCTGCGGCCAAACCAGGGCGGGCCTCGGAAGTCACCACCGCCCGCCACAACAACATCACCACCGCACTCCGGGACGCCGAACTCGGCGCGATGTGCGACCTCGGATTCACCGGACTGGAAGACGACCCCGACGAACCCGTGATCATCATCGGCCGCCGCGCCGCCCGCGCCCACCCGCTCACCGACGCCCAGAAACAAGCCAACCAACTCGTTGCCCGCGAACGCGCCACCTGCGAACACGGCTTCGCCGACCTCAAAAACTGGCGCATCCTCACCCGCCTACGCATGCACGCAGCCAACGCCACCCGCCTACTACGGGCCCTGCTGGTGCTGACCAACCTCGAAATCACCCGCTGACAAACGATCATCAAAAATGATCATCGCCCCTGACCAGCCCACACACACCCCACCCCACCCCGTCAACCCCCCACCACCAGAACAAACAGGATGAAAAAACCCCATTGAAATTGCGCTCCGGTACCTGGGTGTTCAGAGCCAGCCGAGCTTGACGGCTTGCATGCCCGCCTGGAAGCGGGTTTCCGCTCCTAGCCGGGAGATCAGCTCGCGGACCCTGCGGTGCGCGGTTCGGGCGCTGAAGCCCATCAACCGGCCGATCGTGTCGTCCGTGGCACCGGAGGCGAGCAGCGATAGGATCCACCGCTCCTCCTCGGTCGGCTGTAGCTCGTTGCCCACCAGGTCCTGGTCCGCGGTGAACGGCGCGGCGAAGCGCCACAGGTCCTCGAAGATCCTCGCGATCGCGGCCAGCATCGCCGAGCTGCGCACCACCACGGCACTTTCCACCGAGGTCTCGCTCACGGTCAGGGGCAGCAGCGCGATCTCGCTGTCGACCATGATCAGCTTGGTCGGCGCCACGTGGATCACCCGCGCCTGCTCGCCCATCGCAACCAGTTTGGTGGTGATGTCCAGCTGCGGCGGCCGCGCCAGCGCGGACCGGTCGTAGAGCACCTGGTACTGGACACCTTCGGCGAGCTTGCGGGACTCCAGCGAGTCCAGCGGCCCGGTCGTCACGTACGGCGGCTTCGCCACGCCCTGGACCAGCTGCGTCGCAGTGCGCTGCAGCTCGTATGCGGCCCAACCGACCCGCCTCGCCCCCTGCACGACCTGCAGCACGCCGCCGTTGCCGGACTGCGCCCGGGCGGCGCGAGCCACCGACGCGACCTGCGCCTGCACGGCCCGCTCGGTCAGCGGCTCCGTAGCGGCGGTGTCTCTGGCCCGCTCGTCGACCGCAGTCGGCGACTGCGTCAGCTCTTCGGTGTATCCGGGAAGCACGGCACACCCCCTCCTCGATGTGCCCTGGCGGCACCGATTCGGCTGGCACCGCGTTGGACACTGACACCCCCGTCGTTTTGCAACGTATCCACCGGGGACGACCGCTGGAACCGACTTTTGCACGATCCAGCGGATCGACCTTTGATTGCCACCGTTCGGCGGCATCCCGGCGTCCCCCGAGTGCAGCAATCAGAAGCACAACGGGCCCTCCCCGGGGATTCGGGGAGGGCCCGCGTGCCGCACTGCGCTAGCGGATCAGAGGTCGCCGATCTGCAGCAGGTCGGCGATGGTGCCCTCCGGAGCGCTCTGGATCACGCCCTTGGAGGCCTGGCCCTGCAGCCCGGTGATCACGTCCGCGGGCTTGGCGTCCGGGTTGGCCTGCAGGTACAGCGCACCGACGCCGGCCACGTGCGGGCTGGCCATCGAGGTGCCACTCAACGTCTCGGTGCCGCCACCGGGGACGGTCGACACGATGTCCACGCCGGGGGCGTAGCCCTCGACGGTGGCGCCGAAGTTAGTGAACTCGGCCGAGGTGTCGGTGTTGTCCGACGCGGCGGTGGTGAACACCCCCTCCGCGCTGGCCGGGGAGACGTTCTCGGCGTCCTGGCTTTCATTACCGGCCGCCACCGCGAGGAAGACGCCGCTGTCGACCAGCTTGGTCGCGGCCTCGTCCAGCGCCGGGTCCTTCGGGCCGCCCAGCGACATGTTCGCCACCGAAGCGCCCTGGTGGTTCTTGGCGACCCACTCGATGCCCGAGACGACCTGCTCGGTCGTGCCGCTGCCCTGGTCGTCGAGGACTCGGACGCCGACCAGCTTCACGCCCTTGGCGATGCCGTAGGTGTCGCTTCCGATGGTGCCGGCGACGTGGGTGCCGTGGCCTTGCTTGTCCGTGCCGTCGCCACCCGTGGCGTCGAAGCCGATCTTGGCGCGCCCACCGAAGTCGGGGTGGGACGGGTCGATGCCGGTGTCGATGATGTAGGCGGTGACACCTTCACCGGTGCCCTTGGGGGCGTAGCTGTCGTCCAGCGGCAGGTCCGGCTGGTCGATCCGGTCCAGGCCCCACGAGCCGACCGCCTTCTTCTTCGAAGGCTCGACCGCGATGTGGTAGCTCTGCGAGACGTTCTCGACCTTGCCGCTGGCGCGGACCGCGTCGAGCTGCGCCGGGGTCAGCTTCGCCGAGAACCCGTTGAGCGCCTTGTCGTAGACGTTGCGGGCCTGCACGCCGAGCTCTTCGGCGACGCCCTGCGGAGCGATGCCTTCCTTCAGGTTGACGATGTAGACGTCCGAGTCCCCGTCCTGCACCGCTGCCTGCGAGTGCAGGGTCAGCGGCGCCAACTCGATGCGCGGCTGCGCGCCTGCCGGTGCACCGGCGAACACGAGCGCCGCCGCGGCAACCCCTGCCCCGGTGCCGTAAAGCAGCTTCCTCATGTGTCCCCTCCTCCGTCCATTCGCTCGGGTGGGGCCGAGCGAAAGATGGTTCACACCAGAACGTAACCAGGGAAAACACACGTTCGGGTGACGTTGGCGAATTGTCGCCACACAATCGGGCGGTGGGGTGAACGAATTCCCAGCTCTGGGTTTCCTTATCGGGAATGAGCAGGCAAAACCGCGCCCGCCGGGGTTTCCCGACGGGCGTGGTGGTTCGTCCTGCTAGTCCCGGTTTGCGCGTTTCAGGTCGCGGCCACCCAGCGTCGCAATCGGAGCCGAACGGCTTCCACGTACTCGGGCGCGACTTCCGAAACCTCGTCGATCGACGCGGCGCCATCGGGGGCGACGCCGTAGGTCATCCCGTAGTACAGGTACAGCGCGCTCTCCTGCTCCAACGGGAGATCGCCCTGGAGCAGGCTGACCCGGGGGGCCTGCCGGACCGCGTCCTTGCCGACCGCGACGGTGAGCGTGTCGCCGTCGAAGGCCGCGCCCTCCAGCGGCACGAAGCTCTCGTTCGTGCCGAACAGTCCAGTTTGGACGGTGATCCAGGCGGGCTGCTCGGTGTCGTCGTCGATGAACAGCTGGCCGACGATGCCGATCCGAGATCCTTCCGGATCGAAGACCTCGCACCCGAACATCCGCAACGCTTCCCGCTGGCCGATCATCGCCGCCTCCTCCCCTGGCCCTCCCCTGGCCCTCCCGGTCAGTCTGCCCCTGGACCCGTCCGACCGGCACCTCGGAACGGCTGGTTCAGGACCGTTCATTCGCGCGTTCCCCGGTGCTGGCACCCTCGGAAGCGCGCCCGGCATCCACGCCGGCGCCCAGATCAACAGGTACGGAGTTCCCGATGTCCCAGCCCGTCGACCGTCCCGCCCCGCCGATCAGCGCGGAAATGCGGGAGCACGCCAAGCAGAACCCCGACAGCTGGCTGTACATCGCCGACCCCGGCTACACCGCCGACGGCGAGGAGGTGCCGCCGGAAGGCATCGTCGGCGCCTACCGCATCGACGCCGACGGCGAGATCGACGAGCGCTTCCAGTTCAACGACGCGTACCAGCCGTCCGAACTCGCGGCGAACCAGCAGGAACCGACCAACGAGCTGGAGCACGTGCTGGCCCGGATCGCGGCCTGCCAGCTCCCGGAGTCCGAGCTGCCCGCGGCGGTGCTCGCCGCCGAGGTGCTGCTCTACGCGCCGAGCGCGGACGACCCGATGATCTACACCGCAGAGATGTCCGACGGCAGCCAGCTGGTCCCGGCTTGCACCTCGGCCTCCCGGGTTCCGGCCGACTGGCCGGGATTCCGCAGGGTGCCAGGGCGGGCGCTGCCGGAACTGCTCAACGGCCTCGACCTGGGCCTGAACCTGAACGACGCGATCCAAGCGGTCATCCCGCACGCAGTTCTCGCCCAAGCCGCAGCACAACGCGGCTGATCGCGGATCCCAGTTTCAGTTCAAACTGGGATCCGGTCACCCCAGGAGGTGGCGGTTTCAATTGAAACCGCGGGCACCGGGGGGAGAACCCGATGACTGGCCGGGGCCGGGCCTTGTGCCTAGCCTCGGCAGGGTGACCGGTGATCACGGTCCCGGCCCCATCGAGGACTACGCCCTGCTGTCCGACCTGCGCACGGCCGCACTGGTCGGCAAGGACGGCTCGATCGACTGGCTCTGCCTGCCGCGCTTCGACGCGCCGTCGTGCTTCGCCCGGCTGCTCGGCAACGACCGCGACGGCCACTGGCAGATCGCGCCGACCGCGCCGGTGCGCGCGGTCCACCGCCGGTACCGGGACAACTCCCTGGTGCTGGAGACGGATTTCCACACCGAAGACGGGGTGCTGCGGTTGATCGACAGCATGCCGCCGCATGAGAAGAACCAGCACGACCAGCCCTGCCTGGTGCGGATCGTCGAAGGCATCTCCGGCGAGGTGGACATCAAGCTCCGCTGGGTGGTCCGCTTCGCCTACGGCGACGCGGTGCCCTGGGTGCGCCGGGTGCGCGAAACCGACCCGGTGCTGGACGAATTCATCCTCGCCATCGCCGGCCCGCACACCGCGGTGCTGCGCGGCGACATCCTGCCGCGGCGCGCCGAGCACGAGCGGGCGCACGAACTGGTGCTCACGGTGCGCGCCGGGGAGCGGCTTTCCTGGGTGATGCGGCATGACCCGCGACCGCAAGAGCCGCCGCAATGGCACCTGAGCACTTTTCACTGTCACGGCCCCAACCCACTCACGGCCCCTGATCTGCAGAAACCCCGTCCCGGGGAGGAGGTCTTCGAGCGACTTCCTCTTTCACCGACCAGAAATCCCCACCGCGTCGCTCGACGCCCCACGGCCCGAGCCGCCGCAAGCGCCGAAGGCGCTTAGCCCGATGCCGCGTATTGGTCAATCACAAGTCGGGGGTCCCGGAGCCAGGCGACTTCTGAGGTTCCGCCGCCCGCACCGCCAAGCAAGGCGAGCCTGGAACACCTCAATCCAGGTGTTCGGCGATGAAAGTTGTTATTTTTTCGGGTGATCCGGGGCGGGCGAAAAGGTAGCCCTGGCCGGTCTCGCAGCCGATGTCCGCCATCCGGCGGGCCTGCGCCTGGGTCTCCACTCCTTCTGCCGTGACGGTCAGGCCTAAGGCGTGCGCGAGGTCCACCAGCGTGCCGACGATGCGCGCGTCGACCGGGTCGGCCCGCTCCGCGTCGCGCAGGCCCTCCATGAACGAGCCCGCGATCTTGAGCTCGTGCACCGGGAGATGCCGCAGGTAGGCCAGGTTCGAGTACCCGGTGCCGAAGTCGTCGATGGCGATCCGCACGCCCATCCGGGACAGCGCGCGCAGGGCATCCAACGGCTCGTCGGCGGTGCCCATGATCGCGCTCTCGGTGAGCTCCAGCTGCAGCCGGGACGGCTCCAGGCCGGTCTCGGCCAGGATCTCCGCGACGTCGGCCACCAGGTTCGGGTCCCGCGACTGCCGCACCGCCAGGTTGACGCTGACGAACGGCGCCGCCGCCCCGAAGTCGTCCTGCCACTGCTTCGCCTGCCGGCACGCCTCCCGCAGCACCCAACGCCCGAGCGCCACGATCAGCCCGGTCTCCTCGGCCAGCCCGATGAACCGGTCCGGCCCCAACCGTCCCAGTTCCGGATGCGCCCAGCGGACCAGCGCCTCGACACCGACCACGCTGAAGTCCCGCAGCCCGATCAGCGGCTGATAATCCACGTAGAACTCTTCGCGCTCCAGCGCGGCGGGCATCTTCGCCGACAGGTGGAACTGCGCGACCTCGGTGGCGTTGCGGTCCGGGTCGAACAGCGCCCACCGGCTCTTGCCCTCGGACTTCGCCCAGTACAGCGTCACGTCGGCGTCGCGCATCAGCTCGGCCGCGGTCTGCCCGGACACCGGACGCTCGACGATGCCGATGCTGGCCGACACGGAGAGCTCGTGGCCACCGATGCGGATCGGCTCGTCCAGCGCGTCCAGCACGGTGTCGGCGATCTCGATGGCCTGCTCGGTGCCGAGCGAGTTCTGGATCAGTATCACGAACTCGTCGCCGCCCATGCGCGCGACCAGCCGGTCGGCTCCGTGCACCGCGGTGGCGAGCCGGTCGGCGACCGCCTGCAGCAGGTCGTCGCCGACGTGGTGGCCGAGGCTGTCGTTGATGACCTTGAAGCCGTCGAGGTCCATGTAGCACAGCGCGACCCGCTCGCCGGACTCGTGCGCGCGCAGCACCCCGGTGAGCCGTTCCAGGAAAAGCGCCCGGTTGGGCAGTCCGGTCAGCGGATCGTGCATCGCCTGGTGGCGCAGGCGTTCCTGCAGCATCCGCTGGTCAGTGACGTCTTCGATCAGCGCCACCTGGTACAGCGGCAGGCCGTCCTCGCCGCGGACCAGGGACACGATCAGCTCGGTCCACACTGTGCCGCCGTCGGGGCGCTTGAACTGCTTCTCCGCCCGGAGCTGGTCGCGTTCGCCGCGCACTAGCTCCTCGTACATCCGCCAGGTGCTGTCGGGGTCGTCCGGGTGCATCATGTCCTGCACCATCATCCGGCGGAGTTCCTCCGTGGTCCGCCCCATGATCCGCGTCAGCGAATCGTTCACCTCGAGTATCCGGCCGTTCATGTCGCCGATGCCGATGCCGATCGCGGCCTCGGCGAAGATCGCGCGGAACCTGGCCTCGCTGGTGCGCAGCGCCTGCTCGACCGCATCGCGCGCGTCCAGCACGGCCTGCCGGATCGCCTCCTGCTCGTCCAGGGTCCGCTTGCGGGCGGCCTGGAGGAAGCCGGAGCACAGCTCGCCCTGCAGCGCGGCCACGCGCCCGCGCCAGCCGGGACTGCTGCCCAGCCGCAGGATGTCCAGGATCTCGTCGCCGATCAGGTCGACGGTGCGGGCCAGCGACTCCGCGCTGGTGAAGTGCACCGCGACCAGGTCCACCCCGACCGACCGCGCGGCGGACGGGTCGAACGGATCGCTGAGCAGCGCATCGACCAGGCGATCTGTGTAGCCGTACAGCCGGCCTTCGACCTCGACGCTGGTCATCGGCACGTAGCTGGTGCCCATCAGGGCCTGCGCCCAGACAGCCGCGAAGCGTCGTCGATCGGCTCGGTTCACCTCGGCGACCACCCCGTGAACGCTGGGCACCGGCGCTGTCCAGCCAGTCATGCCTGGGCGCCCTCCACTCGTCCTACTCGCCTGGGCCGTTCGTTCGGAGCATACGACCGGACGGGTCCGGCGGTCGAACATCATGTACGCACCCGGGGTAGCTGTACACCTCATTCGAGCAGGCCATCCAGGTGGCCAAGCCCCGTTTTGCAGCTACCGTCCGCAACTAGTTGATCGCGCGCAGCGCTGCATTACTAATACATCTGATGTTTTCGACGCGCAGCCAGCGGTTGTGCGCGGCCTAGAACTACACCCCGGAGGACCCGCGGTTCACACGCGGTGTCCGGATTGGGCCATTCTGGTTAAAAACTAACACAGGGTCTACATCTCACGAAAACCTCTCGCCACACTTTCGGGGCACGACGCCTGGTCCCCCGACGACGCACCGCAACTACACGCCGAGAGGCATCGATGAGCCTTCCGAGTGGACGTGGTCGCCGATTACACCTGATCTCCTTAATATCGGTTGCCTGCGCAGGCGTTCTTCTCCTGTGCTCGCCCACGCAAGCCGGCACACCCCTTCCGGGAAGGGAAAGCGCGATGAGCACGCAGGTGACCGAAGAACCGCCGAGCGGAACCGATACCAACGCCACGATGGGCTCGCAGATCCGCAAGCACGAGGGCGGCGGCGATGACCCGCTGCTGACCCCGGACGTCGACCCGCTGGCCACAGTGGCCGGCATGGACGTCGCCAGCTACCAGCGCAACGTGAACTGGAAGTCCTGGTGGGACCAGGGCATGCGGTTCGCCTACGTCAAGGCGACCGAGGGCACGAGTTACAAGAACCCGTACTTCGCCCAGCAGTACAACGGTTCCTACAACGTGGGCATGATCCGCGGGGCGTACCACTTCGCGCTGCCGGACCGCTCCAGCGGCGCCGCGCAGGCCAACTACTTCGTGGACAACGGCGGCGGCTGGTCCAAGGACGGCAAGACCCTGCCGGGCGCGCTGGACATGGAGTACAACCCGTACGGGGGCACCTGCTACGGCAAGTCCAAGAGCGGGATGACCGCCTGGATCAAGGACTTCAGCGACACCTACCACTCCCGCACCGGGCGCTGGCCGGTCATCTACACCAGCACCAGCTGGTGGAACCAGTGCGTGGGCGGCGACTTCAGCTCGACCAACCCGCTGTGGGTCGCCCGCTACGCGAGCGCCGTCGGACAGCTGCCCTACAACTGGGGCATCTGGACGATCTGGCAGTACACGTCGTCGCCGCTGGACAAGAACGCGTTCAACGGCACCTACGACCGCCTCCAAGCGCTGGCCAACGGCTGACGCGAGAACCGCGCGGTGCCGGCGAGCCCGGCACCGCGTCGTGCGGTTCGGGGTGGATGGCGTTTTCGCGCGAAAACGTCGCTTCCGCGGCCGGGGCGAGGCACCGATTCCGCGCATGCTCCAAGTACTGCGCGCTGCGCAGGGCAGAATCCCTCGCATGGGTGAGCGCAAGATCGGTTTGGTCGCGACGATCGCCGTCGCCGTCGTGATATTCGTCGGCGCCAGCGTCTCCTTGCTCATCTTCGATCCGCGGACCACCGGCGCCGATGCCCTGCGAACCGGCGGGCTGGCAGCGGGATCGGTGGTCGCTCTTTACGCCCTGTGGCTCAACGACCGGCGTCGGCGCGTCGAGGAGAAGCGGCAGGAGCTCGACAGCCAGCGGCAGGAGGTGGATCGGCAGCGCTACGCGCTCGAACAGCAGCGGCAGGCCCTGGAAGACCGGCGGACCGACCAGGATCGGGACCGCGCCGCCGATGAGCGCTTCGCGCGGTCGGTCGAGCTGCTCGGCAACGACGCCGACCAGGTGCGGGTCGGCGCCATGCACGCCCTCGCCGGTCTCGCCCGCAGCAATCCCGACTACACCCAAACCGTGCTCGACGTCCTCTGCTCCTACCTGCGGCGACCGTTCGACCATCCGAAGTGGACGCCGCGCTCGGAGTTGCCGGCCGATCCTGGCGAATGGCCGGAGGTCAGCCCCGAGCTGGAGGGCGAACGGTACGTCCGGCAGACGGCGCAGCGCCTGATCCAGAACCTGTTGCCCAGCACCGCCGACCCGGATCCGGCGATCTACGAGCTCGACCTGACCAGGGCTTGGCTGGAGCGGTTCAACCTGTCCGACCGGGTCGTGGGCCGCATCGCCGCCTACCGGTGCCGGTTCCGGTACACCACGAACCTCAACCGCGCCGTCTTCCACGGCCCGGTGCACTTCCGCGACAGCGTCTTCGTGGGACGGATCAGGGCGGAGCAGACCCGGTTCCGGCAGAAGCTGGAACTGCGCGGGATCGTCACGCACGGGCCATGCGGTTTCGAGCGCGCCGAGTTCGAAGGCGCCGTGGACCTCAAGCGAGCGGTGTGCCGGGAGGGCATCTACTTCGACGGCGCCCTGTGCACCGCTCCGCTGGACCTCCGCCACGCGCGCTTCCTCGGAGGCGCTGACCTGCACTTCGCCGATCCCGCTCCGACTGCGCAGCTTGACGAGGTCGAGATCGCCGGGAAGTCGCGGCTGCCGGCCGCCTGGCAGGTTCCGGGAACCGATCACGCAGTCGATCTCACCGGGCAGAATCCCTCGCATGGGTGAGCGCAAGATCGGGCTGATCGCGACGATCGCCGTCGCCGTCGTGCTCCTCGTCGGCGTCAGCATCGCCTTGCTGGCCTTCGACCCCCGGACCACCGGCGCGGACGCGCTGCGGACCGGCGGGTTGGCCGCCGGTTCGGTCGTCGCGCTCTACGCGCTCTGGCTCAACGACAGGCGCAGGCGCGTCGAGGAGGAGCGGCAGAAGACCGAGCTGCAGCGCCACGAGTTGGAGAACCGACGGGCCGACCTCGACCGCGACCGGGTCGCCGACGAGCGCTTCGCCCGCGCCGTGGAACTCCTCGGGCACGAGGCCGATCAGGTCCGGGTCGGCGCGCTGCACGCCCTCGCCGGGCTCGCCCGCAGCAACCCCGACTACACCCAAACCGTGCTCGACGTGCTCTGCTCCTACCTGCGGCGACCGTTCTGGCACCACCGCCACACCGATGACGCCCCGGCGTCCGCCGGAACCCCCTTGAACACCGACGACGACGGGCCGGTGCAGTGGTCCCGGGACGCGAAGGACGGCGCCGAGCGGAAGCTGCAGGTGCGGCTGACCGCGCAGCGGCTCATCGCCGACCTGCTCCCGGCCGCCGGTGACGAGGCCGCGCCGGCCTACGACCTCGACCTCACCAACGCCTCGCTGGAGTACTTCGACCTGTCCGACCGGAAGGTCGGGTCGTTGATCCTGCGGTACGGGAAGTTGTTCAGCGACAACAACTTCAGCCGCTGCGAGTACCACGGGGAGGTGTGGTTCACCGGCACGGCGGTCGGCGCCGGGCGGCTGTACGGGCGGTTCCGCTGCGACGACGCGGTTTTCCACCAGCGCGCCTGGTTCCCCGGGGTCGAGTTCAACGGCCGGGCGAGCTTCCGGCGGACCCGCTTCCACGGCCAGACGAGGTTCGCCGACAGCCGGTTCGCCGACGCGGTGTTGATGACGCGGGCGGAATTCCACGGTCCAGCCGACTTCCGCGCGGTCCACTTCGAGCACGACGCCGACCTGAGCGGCACGACGTTCCACGCCGAGACCCAGCACACCGGCATCACGACCAGCCCGGACCGCGAGGTCGTCCTCCCCGACGGCTGGAAGGCCGTGAGCGCGTAGCCCGAGAAGGGGGTGGCCGGGCGCCGGGTCGGGGGCAGAGCGCCCACCACCATGCGGTCCGGCGACGGGGAGGGGGTTCCGCCGGACCAGGTCTCGCGGTCAAATGCGCAGGCGCGCAAGGGTTTCGGTGTTGAGGTGGTGTCGCCCGGTGGACTCGGCTTGCCGTTGTCGCTCCGCTTCGACCTCTTCGATCAACTGCCACACGTTCAACGCGCCGTCGCCTGCACCGGCGTGCTGCGCGCGCGGAGCGCGGACCAGCAGCATGCTCGCGATCAGCACGTTGACCAGAACCAGAGTGCTCACCTGAAGCCAGAACATGGTTTCTCCTCGTCGTTGTGGGTTGCGTTTGCGCTGGTCAGGGGTCGTGAGTGCGAGAACCGGTAAGAGCCGGTTTTCGCACTCCCGACCACCGGGCACTGATCCGCCGCCAGCAGTCCATGCAGGTGTCCTCGTCGATCCACTCGATCTCCGGCGGAAGCCGCTGCACCTGCCACGCCTCAACCTCCACGCCGCAGAACGAGGCCACCGCCGCATGCGGATCAGCCCGCTTCGCGGCGACCCCGAACGCATGCCGCCCAACCCCCACCGGCCGCCAAAACCAGTCCACCCCAGCCGTTTCGAACACCCCCGCCTCCTGACCAGTTTGTTTCTAAGACAAAGCTATGGCATTGGGTCTATAAATAGTCCCAGGGACAAGCCAGGTTGACCACATCGAGTGATCACTGCACGACATAGGGTGAAGACATGGCGAACACCGCGAAAGCTCGCGTACTCGGCGCGGAACTCCGAGACCTCCGCAAGCAAGCTGGGCTCACCGTGCGCGGGCTAGAAGAGCGCCTCAACTTCTCGCGCTCAACGATCAGCCGGATCGAGTGCGGTGAGAAGGTGCCGAGCGCCGAGGACCTCGGTGCCATGCTCGCCATCTACAACGTCACTGGGGCACGTCGGAACGAGTTGGTCGAGGCGGCCAAAGAAGCAGATCAACCGAACTGGACCGAGGTCGGCCCCACCGGAATCCCACGCCAGCTCTCCGCATTGCTGGAGTTCGAACGCGAAGCAACGCGCATCAGCGATCTTTCTTTGATCAGGGTGCCAGGCCTCTTGCAGACCGCGGATTACGCACGGGCCGTGTTTCGCGGAGGCGGGATTTCGCCCGAGCGAATCGAGATGCTCGTCGCGATCAGGATGGGGCGGCGGGAAGTGCTGACACGAGCTTCGCCCGTCAAGTTCGTTGCCCTCATTGACGAAGCCGTGCTCCGGCGGCCGGTCGGCGGCAGTGAAGTCATGGCCGACCAGCTCAGGCACATCCTGAAGACTGCCGAACTCGACACCGTCACGGTTCAAGTCCTGCCGTTTGACCTGGGTGCCCACATTGGACAGGACGGGTCGCACATCTTGTTGGAGTTCGCGAAGGCCGACCCGATCGTTCATCTGGAGCATCGCCGCTCGGGACAGTTTCTCGACAAACCGGAAGACACGACCGATTTTCGCGACCTCACGGCTACGCTCCAAGCGGATGCGCTGGGAGCGGATCAGTCTGCGGCGTTGATCCGCTCCTACCTTGATGGCTTGGAGGGGTGATGACAAAAGAATTCATGCGCTGGCGGAAGTCCAGCCGCTCTGGACCTGACACCAACTGCGTCGAAGTCGGCTGGCGGAAGTCCAGCTACAGCGGGACGCAGTCCAGCTGTGTCGAGGTTGGCCTCGGGGTGGATGCCGTCGGGGTTCGGGACACGAAGGATCGCGACGGTGGGCGCTTAGCCGTGCCGGTGCGCACCTGGCACCGGTTCATCGGCGCCGTCAAGGGCGGCGTCTTCGACCACTAGCCGATGAAGCGAACGGCCCGTTCGCCTCGATAGACGAGGTGAACGGGCCGTTCGCGTCAGCTCGGGATCAGCCGAAGAGCGCCGGGAGGGTGCCTTCCCAGGCTTCGCGGAGTTCCGCCAGGGGGATGTCCGCGACGTCCTGGATGTCCAGGCTCTGGGAGCCCGCGTCCGCGACACCGACCTTGGCCCACGGGAGGCCGCGGGCGCTGCACATGTCCGTGAAGCGGAGTTCCTCGGTGCGCGGGACCGCCACCAGGATCCGGCCCGCCGACTCGGAGAACAGCCAGACGAACGGGTCCGCGGCCTCCGGCAGGACCACCCGGGCACCGCACTCGCCGACCAGCGCCGTCTCCACCAGCGCCTGCGCCAGGCCGCCCTCGGAGAGGTCGTGCGCCGCCGAGATCATGCCGTCGCGGGAGCCCGCGACCACGATCTCCGCCAACAGCTTCTCGCGCGCCAGGTCGACCTTCGGCGGCACGCCGCCGAGGTGGTCGTGGGTGACGCGCGCCCACTCCGAGCCGCCGAACTCCTCGTGGGTCTCGCCGAGCAGCAGCAGCGTTTCGCCTTCCTCGCCACCGATTCCGGTGGGGATGCGGCGGGTCACGTCGTCGATCGTGCCCAGCACGCCGACCACCGGCGTGGGCAGGATCGGCTTCGCTCCGGTCTGGTTGTAAAAGCTGACGTTGCCGCCGGTCACCGGGATGCCCAGCTCCTGGCAGGCGTCGGCCAGGCCGCGCACCGCCTGCTGGAACTGCCACATGACGCCCGGGTCCTCCGGCGAACCGAAGTTCAGGCAGTTGGTGACCGCCACCGGCGTCGCACCGGTGGTCGCCACGTTTCGGTAGGCCTCGGCCAGCGCCAGCTGCGCGCCCGCGTACGGGTCGAGCCGGGTGTAGCGGGCGTTGCAGTCGGTGGCGACCGCGATGCCGCGCCCGGACTCCTCGTCGATGCGCAGCACGCCGCCGTCCGACGGCTGGGCCAGCACGGTGTTGCCACGCACGTACCGGTCGTACTGGTCGGTGACCCACGCCCGGGAGCACAGGTTCGGCGACGCCACCATCCGCAGGATCGTCTCCCGCAGCTCGTCCGGAGTGGACGGGCGGGCCAGCGTGTTCGCGTTGTCCGCGACGACCAGGTCCTGCTCGGCGGGCCGCTCGACCGGGCGCTCGTACACCGGGCCCTGGTGCGCGACGGTACGCGGCGGCACGTCCACCACGAGCTCGCCGTGCCAGTAGATCTCCAGGTTCTCGCCGTCGGTGACCTCGCCGATGACCGTCGCGGTGACGTCCCAGCGGCGGCAGACCTCCATGAAGGCGTCCACGTTGGACGGCTCCACGACGGCGCACATCCGCTCCTGCGACTCGCTGGAGAGGATCTCCGCAGGGTTCATCCCGGTCGCGCGCAGCGGGACCTGGTCCAGGTCCACCCGCATGCCGCCGTCACCGGCCGACGCCAGCTCCGAGGTGGCGCAGGACAAGCCCGCGCCGCCGAGGTCCTGGATGCCCACGACCAGGCCCGCGTGGTACAGCTCCAGGCAGCACTCGATGAGCACCTTCTCGGCGAACGGGTCGCCGACCTGCACGCTGGGCAGCTTCTTGCGACCGGTGCCGCTCTCGTCGCCGTCAAACGTCTCCGACGCCAGCACCGACACGCCGCCGATGCCGTCCAGGCCGGTGCGCGCACCGAACAGGATGATCTTGTTGCCCTTGCCGCTGGCGTGCGCGAGGTGCAGGTCCTCGACCTTCATCACGCCGACGCACATGGCGTTGACCAGCGGGTTACCCGCGTAGCACTCGTCGAAGACGACCTCGCCGCCGATGTTCGGCAGCCCCAGGCAGTTGCCGTAGCCGCCGACCCCGGCGACCACGCCAGGCAGGACGCGCTTGGTGTCCGGGGCGTCGGCCGGGCCGAAGCGCAGCGGGTCGGCCACCGCGACCGGCCGGGCGCCCATGGCCATGATGTCGCGGACGATGCCGCCGACGCCGGTGGCCGCGCCCTGGTAGGGCTCCACGTAGGACGGGTGGTTGTGGCTCTCCAGCTTGAACGTGACCGCCCAGCCGTCGCCGATGTCGACCACGCCGGCGTTCTCGCCGATGCCCGCGAGCATCTTCTCGCGCATCTCGTCCGTGGTGGTCTCGCCGAAGTACTTCAGGTGCACCTTCGACGACTTGTAGGAGCAGTGCTCGCTCCACATCACCGAGTACATGGCCAGCTCGGCCTCGGTGGGCCGGCGGCCCAGGATCTCCCTGATCCGGGCGTACTCGTCGTCCTTCAGCCCGAGCTCGCGGAACGGCTGGGCGGTGTCCGGGGAGGCTTTTGCCTGCTCGACTGTGTCGAATTCGACGGCCCGGCCGTCGGTGTCCACCTTTGCCAAGTTGCTCACGCTGCCACCAGTGCATCCAGAACGGACAGGAACATGCCGAGGCCGTCGTCGGTGGGGCCGGTCAGGGCGTCGATCGCGTGCTCGGGGTGCGGCATCATGCCCGCGACCCGCCCGCGCGCGTCGGTGATGCCCGCGATGTCGCGCTGCGAACCGTTCGGGTTCTCGCCCTCGTAGCGGAACAGCACCCGGCCTTCGCCTTCGAGCTCGTCGAGGACGGCCTCATCGGCCATGTAGTTGCCCTCGCCGTGCTTGATCGGGATCAGCAGCTCGGCGCCCGCGTCGTAGCGGGTGGTCCAGGCGCTGCTGTTGTTCTCCACCTTCAACCACTGGTCGCGGCAGACGTAGTGCAGGCCCGCGTTGCGGGTCAGCACTCCGGGAAGCAGCCCGGACTCGCACAGGATCTGGAAGCCGTTGCACACCCCGAGCACCGGCATGCCCTTGCGCGCGGCCTCGACGACCTCGGTCATCACCGGGGCGAACTTGGCGATCGCGCCGCAGCGCAGGTAGTCGCCGTAGGAGAAGCCGCCGGGCACGACCACCGCGTCCACGCCCTTCAGGTCGTGGTCGGCGTGCCAGAGGGCGACCGATTCGGCACCGGCGCGGCGCACCGCGCGAGCGGCGTCGACGTCGTCGAGGGTGCCGGGGAAGGTGATCACGCCGATCTTCGCGCTCATGCTTCCACCCGGCGGACGGTCCAGTCCTCGATGACCGGGTTGGCCAGCAACGTCTCGGCGATCTTGGCGAGCGTGTCGTCGTCGACGTCGTCGGCGACCTCCAGCTCGAACCGCTTCCCCTGGCGGACTTCGGTGATGCCGTCGAAACCGAGACGGGGCAGCGCGTTGGCCACCGCCTGTCCCTGCGGATCGAGGATTTCCTGCTTCGGCATGACGTCAACAACGACTCGGGCCACGGGTGCTGCTCCCGGTTTCCGTGCAGATCCGCCGGGACCCCGGCGGATGGCCAGCAGTACCGCCAAAGGGTAACTGAGCTGGGAGTTCGCTCTTCGCAGCAGGGGCCGCGGGTGCGGCGTGGCTCACCACCGACGCGTTCACGCGTGTCTTGTGTCACATTTTCGCCGGTTGTCTAAACCTTCGGGGCGTTCGGCCGTCTATATGTCCGGGGAAACCAAACCCCTGCGTTGATCGCAGGTTATCTAGGGGGAACGCATACCCATGCGCACATTCAAGACGCTGCTGGCGGCCGGTCTGCTTACCGGCCTCGCGCTGACCACCACCGTTCCGGCGATGGCCGCTCCGAGCTCCGCGCCGGTGGCCGCGGCGCCGGCGGAACCGCTGCTGACCGCCGACAAGGCGCAGGTCCGGGCGGGCAACACGCTGGTTCTGCGGCTGGAGCACGGCTCCGAGGGGGTCAACTGGATCTCGTCGGCGGCGTTCGTGCGCAACGGGGAGCACCCGTTCGGCGCGGACGAGGGCCTGGCCCAGGTCGTGAACGACCGCGACGGCCAGGCCGAGGCAGTGGCCACCATCGCGGACGTCCCGCCGGGCGAGTACGACGTGCACACCCGCATCGGCGGCGGCGCCGGACCGACGATGAAGATCACCGTCACCAAGTGACCCGCCCCTCCGGGGGTTGAGCGAGGGGCACCCACGACACGGCAACCCGGCACGGGTGCCCCTCACCCGTGAAAGTTCAGCTGACGGCGTAAGGCGTTCACCGGTAGCGAGAACGGTCGCGATGCCGGGGCCGGTGGGGACAGGGTCCCGGTATGCGGATCTTGGTACTTGGCGGGACGGTCTTCCTCGGGCACGCGGTGGCGGCCGAGGCGGTTCGACGCGGGCACGACGTCGTCTGCGCGGCCCGCGGCACGAGCGGCGGCATTCCCGACGGCGCCGCGCTCGCGCCGGTGGATCGGGAGCAGGGCCTCGGCGCGCTCGCCGGGGAGCGGTTCGACGCGGTCGTCGACGTGGCGCGGAACTACCGGTGGGTGCGGGAGGCACTCGACGTCCTGGGCGCGAAGGCCGGGCACTGGACGTTCGTGTCCACCATCAACGCCTACGCGGACACCAGAACGACCCGCCAGAGCACGGACGCCCCGCTGCAGGAGCCGATCACCGACTCCGACGACGTGAGCACCCCCGAGTCGTACGGCGGCGTCAAGGTGGCCTGCGAGAACGCGGTGCGCGCCGCGGTCGGGGACCGGGCCTTCGTGCTGCGTCCGGGCCTGATCACCGGGCCGAACGACACCTCGGACCGGTTCGGCTACTGGCCCGCACGGTTGGCACGCGGCGGCCGGGTGCTCGTGCCGGACGAACCCGACCACCCGGCTCAGCACGCCGACGTCCGCGACCTGGCGAACTGGATCCTCGACGCGGCGGCGAACGGTATTACCGGGGCCTTCGACGGCTCCAGCCCGGTCATGCCGCTGGGCACGCTGCTGAAGGAGATCGCCGAGGCCGTCGCGCCGCCGGGCACCGAGCTCGTGGCCGTCCCGTCGGAGGACCTGACCGAGGCGGGCGTGCAACCATGGATGGGCCCGAAATCGCTGCCGTTCTGGCTGCCGGAGAGCTGGCAAGGCCTCGTCTCGCACGACACCAGCCCGAGCCTGGACACCGGGCTGCGCATCCGGCCGCTCGCCGAGACGGCATTGGCGACGCTGGAAACCGAACGCGAACTCGGCCTGGACCGGGAGCGCCGCGCCGGGCTCACCCCGGCCGAAGAGGCCGAGCTCCTCGCCAACGTCCCGCACCGCACCTGGTGACGTGCTCCGCCGCATTTCAATGAGCGTTTTCCAACCTCTTTTCGCGTAACGGTCCAAGCTGCGGGGGTGGACTATGCGCCTTCGGCGCATGCGACGACCGCGCGTCGCGGGACTTCAGGTGTCGCGGCTGCGGAATCGACCAGGATGAAAAAGGTCAAAGGAAATCGCGGATTGTCGGCGTGTTGCATCCCGACACGCCGACGGCTGTGGAGAACCTCCGCAATTTCAATGGAAATCGGACCTCGACCTCTGATTTCCATTGAAATTGCGGCCCCCTGGGAACGTGGTCGGGTGGTCGCGTGTGACCAGTCGGAATGGTGGGGTTCGTCGGGCCTGCGCCGGAGGCGGGTAGGTCGTGGAAGAGTGGGGTTGCCGGCACAGCTAGGAGGAAACACCGTGCAGATCACCCACTTCGGACATGCCTGCGTGCTGATCGAGACCGACTCGGCGCGGCTGCTCATCGACCCCGGCAAGTTCGCCGCGGACTTCGAGGACCTCCGGGACCTCGACGCCGTGCTGATCACGCACCAGCACTTCGACCACCTGGACCTCGACCGGCTGCCCGCCCTGCTCTCGGCCAACCCGGACGCCCACCTGGTCGTCGACCCGGGTTCGGCGTCGGCGGTCGCCGAGAAGGGGCTGGCGGCGACCACCGCGCGGCCCGGCGAGTCGCTGGAGCTGGGTGGCGCGGCGATCAACGTCGTCGGCGGCACCCACGCCGTGATCCACCCGGACATCCCGGTCATCGACAACATCGGGTACGTCGTCGACCACGGCGCCTTCTACCACCCCGGCGACTCGTTCTTCGTCCCCGAGCAGCGGATCGACGTGCTCGGCGTGCCGACCGGGGCACCGTGGCTGAAGCTCTCCGAAGCGATCGACTTCCTGCGCGCGGTGGCGCCGCGTGCGGCGGTGCCGATCCACGAAGCGGTGCTGGCGATGCCGCAGATGCACTACCGCATGTTCGAGCAGCTCGGCCCGAAGGACACCGCCGTCGAGGTCCTGCCCAAGGGCACGCAGACCGCGCTGTGACCCACCTCCGGCCGACCTTCCCCGTCGGCTGACGGCGCACGCGGACCGCTCGCTCCAGGTGGGGCGCCTGGTCCTCGCAGGCTCGGAAGCCGCGCACCGGAGACGACCGGCCCGCTGCGCCGATGGCGGGACGGGTGGTGTCAGTCGTCGCGGTCGTCGTCCCGGTCGTCGACGTCGTGGTGGTCGTCGTCGTCCTGGTCGTCGACGTCGTGGTGGTGCTGGTCGTCCTGGTCGTCCAGGTGGTCGTCGCAGTCGTCGAACCGACCATCGGCGTCGTCGTCGAAGCGGTCGTCGTCGATGCAGGTCGGGGCCTGCTGGACGATCGGGAGCCCGCCCGCCGGAGGTTGGGCCGGCTGGGCCCCTGCGGATGAAGTGGTTCTCATCCGCTTCCGAGGTGCGCCGACCCGCGGGCGAACGAGGCATAGGTGACCGGTCGGGCGCCGTGGTGCAGCGCGAGGTCGATGGCGTCCAGTACCGCCTGCCGAGCACCCGGTTTCCGCAGCTCAGCGGCGTCCAGCGCGAGCCGGACCAACTGGCCGCGCCTGGCCGCCCGCCCGACCCCCAGCACGAGCGCCCGGCACCACCACGGCTCGACCCGCTCGCCCGGTCCCAGCACCCGGATCCGCGCCCGGTGCACCCTTCCGGTCGCGAGTTCGCGGACCGCCATCGCATCCGCGCAGACCGAGAAGCCGCGCCGCTGCAACGCGGTGACCGTGCCGGGCGAGCCGAGCCAGCGCGGCGGGATGAAGGTGTTCGTCCGCAACCCGGATTGCTCCAGCACGGCCGACGCGGCGGCCAGCCGGAGCCCGGCTTCGTGCGCCGGAAGCCGAGCGGGCGCGAGTCGGGCGCGCAGGCCCGGGGACACCCGGGCGAAGCCGTGCAGGCTGACGGCATCGCGCCGCGCCAGGCGCTCCGCCACCCAGTGCAGCACCGGGGACTGTGGGCTACGGGCTTCACGATGATCGGGGTGCGGCGAGATCAGCAGGGACAACGGGACCTGGCGGCTGTCCAGTGCGGCGGCGAAATCCGCGCACTGGTCCAGCACCCGGAGACCGAGGCCGGACAACGACACGACGAGCGGCGTGCTCACGGTCCCTCATTCCGCCTGGCCAGGGTGTCCGCGACCTGACCGCCAGGTGTCGCCCCGGCGCAAATCCGGCGAACCTCCACGTCGCCCACTTTCGGCACGCCCTGGCATGTGGGGACGCCGACACGCCGACGCATTCCCCTATTAGGCGAAAGCAGCCGATCGTTGAAGGCCCGACGGTCGCGATTTCGCGAGAAATCACGCCCGGGTCGGGTGGCTCCGGCTTACTCCGCGGGGGCGAGCCAGTCGGCGAAGGACTGGCCGGTGATCCGCTCGTAGGACTCGACGTAGCGGGCGCGGGTGGCGTCGACGACGTCGTCCGGCAGCGGAGGCGGTGGGGTGTCGGCCGCGCGGTCCCACCCGGACGCGGGCGAGGTCAGCCAGTTGCGCACGAACTGCTTGTCGAACGACGGCTGAACCTTGCCGGGCTCGTACCCGTCCGCCGGCCAGTACCTCGACGAGTCGGGCGTGAGCACCTCGTCGCCGAGCACCAGCGAACCGTCGCCGGCGAGGCCGAACTCGAACTTCGTGTCCGCCAGGATCACCCCGCGCCCGCGCGCGTGCTCCGCCGCCTGGCGGTACACCCGCAGCGTCAGGTCGCGCAGCTCCGCGGCGCGCTCCGCGCCTAGCTGCGCGGCAACCGCTTCGAAGCTCACGTTCTCGTCGTGCTCGCCGATCTCGGCCTTGGTCGCCGGGGTGAAGATCGGCTCGGGCAACTCGGACGCCTCGGTGAGCCCGGCCGGCAGCTGCACCCCGCACACCGCGCCGGTGCGCTGGTAGTCGGCGAGCCCGGAGCCGGTCAGGTAACCGCGCGCCACGCATTCCACCGGCAGCATCTCCAGCCGCTTCACCAGCAGCGCCCGGCCGCGCACCTCGGCGGGGATGCGCGGGTCGTCGGCGGCGACCAGGTGGTTCGGCGTCACGTCGGCGAGCAGCTCGAACCAGAAGACGCTCATCGCGGTCAGCACCCGGCCCTTGTCCGGGATCGGGGTGTCGAGCACGTGGTCGTACGCCGAGATGCGGTCGGAGGCGACCAGCAACAGGTGTTCGTCGTCCACGGCGTGCAGCTGGCGAACCTTGCCTGCCGCGATCTGGGGGTAATCGGCGAGTGCAACCACGTGCGGATTGTCTCGCACCGGGCCCCGGGTGCTCGCACACGGGCGGTGGTAAGAACCCGACGTGGGTCGTCCGGACCAGCCCGAGCACAGGAGGACTTCGTGAGGACATTCACCGACTGGCTCCGCCAGCGCAGCGAGCCCGACTTGACCGCTGTCGTCACGCACCCGTTCACCCAGGGCCTGTTCGACGGGCTGGTGCCGGTCGCGTCGATGCGCTCCTACCTGGTGCAGGACTACCAGTTCATCGACGACTTCCTGGCGCTGCTCGGTTCCGCGCTGGCGAAGGCCGACCGGTACTCGTCGCGGCTGGCGATCGCGGGCAGCATCGCCGTGGTCACCAGCGAGGAGAACACCTACTTCCGGCGCGCTTTCGACGCGTTGGGCGTCGGCGAGGCGGACCGGGTGCGTCCGAAGCTGGACGAGGCGACCGTGGCCTTCCGGGAGCTGATGAGCGACACCAACGCGCGCGGCAGCTACGCCGAGGCGTTGACGGTGCTGACCGTCGCGGAGTGGACCTACCTGGAGTGGGCGATGCGCGCGCCGGCCGCGCTGCCGGAGAACTTCGTGCACGCCGAGTGGATCACGCTGCACAACAACCCGGACTTCCAGTCCTGGGTCCGGTGGCTGTGCCGAGAACTGGACCGGGTGGGTGCGGACCTCGACGAGCGCGACCGGGCCCGCTGCCTGCGCCTATTCCAGCACGCGACCCGCTGCGAACTCGACTTCTTCAATACCCACTGGTCGTGACAGCAGGCCTTCGGAAGCTCGTCTTGCCCAGTGGCGCATCCTCGCCGGCCGGTGTGGCGCGAACGGCCTGTTTGCCTCGTTAGGAGCCTGTTGCAAAATTACGCCCATTACGGACCGTGATCGATCGATCACGGCTGAGATGGCCACTGGCGGACAAGCGGCGGCGATCGAGACTGATTTGGTACTTCGGTTCAGCCGTTTTCGCCGAAAACGCAACAGGCTCTTAGCTTGGGTTTTAACCTGCTTGCTTCTTTCCGGCGGGTTGCCGGGTGTCCGTTTTTTCGGTTTTTTTGCGGACGGGATGGCGTTGAGCAGGACCGGAGCGGGAGCCTGGGGGCCGCCCTGGGCCGGGCCGGGTGGGTTTCGGCACACGCGCGGGGGTCCCGAGACGATCATGGATGTGGCGAAACCCGCGGCGTACCCGGTGCGGGCTTAACGGCCGGTCTGGCTCGGGGCGTCGTTCCCAGGGACGCCGCAGGTCCGTGGTGAGGTTGCGGGCGAGTCTGAGTTGGGTGTAGGCGGCGATCGTCAGCCAGGTCCACCGGTCCTGCTGGGCGGGTGTGCGGGTTTTCGCCGCGGTCCAGCCCAAGGTCGACTTGGCAAAACGGAAGAAATGCTCGATGTCGAACCGCCGTAGGTAGACCCGCCACAGCATGTCCAGATCCAGTGGGACGCCCTCGGGGGCGGCCCACCACAGCCACAGGTCCTTGTGCGGGGCGCGTCCGTCGGGCAGGTGTTCCACGCGGACGTGCACGACCGTGCCGGTGACCACGGGTAGTTCGCTACGGTCGGCGAACCAGCCGCGGGCTTGGATCTTCGGCGACAGCCCGGACCAGGCATGCACCTCAACCCGTCCGTAGCGGTCGGTGTCCACGGTCAGCGTGGCGTCCGGGGTGTGCCAACTGGTGGGGCTGGCGCACTCGAAGCGGGCGCCGTATTTCGGTGGCCGCCCGGTCCTGCCAGGCACCCGCGGCGGCGGTGGGCGGTGAAACACCCGATCGTCACGGTCGAGACGGATCAGCAGTTGCACGTCCACATCAGACACCGCGTCGGTCATCGCGGTAGCCGGATAACCAGAGTCCATCACCACCATCGGTGGAAGGCGGCCCGCTCCACCCGTGCGCCCGGCGGCGCGCAGACGAGTAGCCAACTCCCGGATCTGGGCGGCGGTCACCGCCACGAGATCATCGTCGGGATCCATCCGGACCGCATCCACCGGCGACACCCACGACGAACGACCCCACTGGATGCCCGCAAGCCACGCATAGTTCCAGCCAGGGATCGTCTTACGGTCACCGTCACAGCGACACGACGTATGACAGTGACCGCGATCCGCCGAGCACTCCGCATCCGGTCGCGGGCACACGGTCACATCAGCGGTGAACAGAAGCGGTCCCTCGTCCGCCGCGGCAGGCAACCCATCCACCAGCACATCCCGTACCCCGGCGGCGTCGATCTCCCCGGCCGCCAACGCGTCGTACAACGCGCCATGCCCCCGCCGGAACACCGGCGACAGCGACAACTCCACCAACGAGGTCACCGGCCGCTCACCGCAGGACACCGCATCGCAGAGCACGAACAACGCATCCGCCCGAGCCGACAGACACCGGTAAAACCCATCCCGGAACCCGGTCACAGCCCCGAACTCGACCGCCTGGCGGTCATCCTGCACACTGATCACGACAGCCCTTGGTTGATCTTCTTCTTTCGTCAGAAGCATGATCACCCAAGGGCTGTTCCCATGATCAACCGGGGCCACAACAACACCCAAAGGTTAAAACCCAAGCTTAGGCGAAGTGAACGGTCCGTTCGCTCCATCCACCCAGCGTCGGTGTGGCGCTGCCGGTGCACACCCGCAACGCCACCCGCCTACTACGAGCCCTGCTCGTGCTGACCAACCTCGAAATCACCCGCTGACAAACGATCAACAAAAATGATCACGACCCCCGACCAGCCCAAACAAACCCCACCCCACCCCACTCCGTCAACCCCCAGCACCAGCACCAGCACAAACAGGATGAAAAGAACCCCATTGAAGTCGAAGGTTCGATTTCAATGGGGTTCTTTCATCCTGGCCGGTCCGCAGCCGCGACTCTGGAAGTCCCACGGTACGAGGCTGCCGCAAGCGGCGTAGCCGCCTTGGCCCACCCTCGCAGCGTGCACCGCCGCGGGTTCTCAGCCGCCTTCTCTCGAGGACAGCCCGGACGCCGCTGGGGGTCCCGGAAATTGCGGACCTCGGGCGACGTCAGAGGATGTCGGCAGGGCGGTACGCCGCGGCCTCCGGGTGACGGTCCGTGATCTTCTCGATCTGCCCGACGATGTCGCCGACCTGGGCGGCTGCCGCGCCGGTGAAGGCGAGGCGGTCCGCCAGCAGGGCGTCCAGCTGGGCACGGTCCAGCGGCAGCCGGTCGTCGGCCGCGAGCCGGTCCAGCAGGTCGTTGCGCTCCGCGCCCTGCTCGCGCATGGCCAGCGCGACCGCGACCGCGTTCTCCTTGATCGCCTCGTGCGCGGTCTCCCGGCCGACACCGGCCCGCACCGCCGCCATCAGCACCTTCGTGGTGGCCAGGAACGGCAGGTAGCGGTCGAGCTCGCGGGCGACCACCGCGGGGAACGCGCCGAACTCGTCGAGCACGGTCAGGAACGTCTCCAGCAGGCCGTCGAAGGCGAAGAACGCGTCCTGCAGCGCCACCCGGCGCACCACGGAGCAGGACACGTCGCCCTCGTTCCACTGGTCGCCGGCCAGCTCGCCGACCATCGACACATAGCCGCGCAGCACGACCGCGAGGCCGTTGACCCGCTCGCAGGACCGGGTGTTCATCTTGTGGGGCATCGCGCTGGAGCCGACCTGCCCCGGCTTGAAGCCCTCGGTCACCAGCTCGTGCCCGGCCATCAACCGGATCGTGGTGGCCACGTTGGACGGTGCGGCGGCGAGCTGGGCGAGCGCGGTGAGCACCTCGAAGTCCAGCGAGCGCGGGTAGACCTGGCCGACGCTGGTCAGCGTGCTGCCGAAGCCTAGGTGGCCGGCCACGCGGCGCTCCAGCTCGGTGAGCTTCGCCGGGTCGCCGCCGAGCAGGTCGAGCATGTCCTGCGCGGTGCCGACCGGGCCCTTGATGCCGCGCAGCGGGTAGCGCGCGAGCAGCTCCTCCACGCGGTGGAAGGCGACGAGCAGCTCGTCGGCGGCGGTGGCGAAGCGCTTGCCGAGCGTGGTCGCCTGCGCGGCGACGTTGTGCGAGCGACCGGCCATGACGAGCTCGCCGTACTCGCCGGCGAGCTTGCCCAGCCGCGCCAGGACGGCGACCGTGCGGTCGCGGACGAGCTCCAGGCTGCGGCGGACCTGCAGCTGCTCGACGTTCTCGGTCAGGTCCCGGGAGGTCATGCCCTTGTGGATCTGCTCGTGGCCGGCGAGGGCGTTGAACTCCTCGATGCGGGCCTTGACGTCGTGGCGGGTGACGCGCTCGCGGGCGGCGATGGAGTCGAGGTCGACCTGCTCCAGCACCCGCTCGTAGTCGGCGACCGCCTGCGCGGGGACGTCGATGCCGAGGTCGGCCTGGGCGCGCAGCACTGCGAGCCAGAGCTTGCGCTCCAGGACGATCTTGTGCTGCGGGGACCACAGCTCGACCAGTTCGGGCGAGGCGTAGCGGGCGGCGAGGACGTTCGGGATGCTGGGCTTGACCGTCACGAACAGCCAGGATACCGGCGGGGTGTCGCCGTTCGGCTCACCCGGTCGCGCCATGCCGGAAGCCGCAACCGACGCGACGGGTGGGACGCGCGGGACAGGTGAAGGGCACCTTGGCAGACGGCAGTTTCAATTGAAACCGCGGTCTCCCGGGGTCCCAGCACCAGTTTCAATTGAAACTGCGGGACACCTGGCGCCCTTCTTAACCCATCCGTTCGACTATTTCGGTCGAATCGGTAATTCGGGATGGGAAGTGGATTCGGCGTCAGCTCTTCAGCGCCAATTCGGGGTCGGTCGCAATCCGGTCGAGGCGGTCAATGTGCACCTGCCGGTATGCGCCCAGGCCCGAGGCTTCCTGGCCGGCGGCATGCGACGCGGTGGCCGAAACGACGGTGCCGCACGCCCGGAAGTGCCGAACGATGTGGGTCTTCGGCCCGTCGCCGCCCCGGGAGGCGAGGCCGGTCACGCTTTCCACGACGATGGTTCCGTCGTCCAGCGTGCGCGGGGAGCAGCTCAGCACGGCCTCGGCCGGGTCGTCGCCGTCGCCGCACGCCTGCGCGGGCTGGACTGCCACCGTGCCCGGCCCCTGCACGACCACCGTCAGCCGCATCGGCAGCTCGACCGACTTCCCGGACGACGCGAGCACGTTCTTGAAGTCCGCCCGCACTACGACGGTCGCGGGCGGCTCGGCGCCGAAACCCGGTCCGAGGCCGTGCGGCTGGGTGGTGGTGACGTTGTAGGCCCCGGTGTCGACCTCGGGGACCGCCTCGGCCAGGTATCCCCGCATCCGCTCGCCCTCGGCGACCAGCTGCGGCTCGGACAGCTGCACCGGCCTCATGCCCTTCGGTGGCCATTCGATCGGTTTGACCCCGCTGACCTGCGGTGTCGCCGGGACGATCGGCGCGGAGCTGCTCATCATGCTCGGCACACCGCGGCGGCGCTGGCGGCCACCGCACCGATCGTGGCGCGCCGCCTGCGCTGCCGCCGCTTGGCCTCGGCGACCAGGCCTTCCGGCGAGAATCCCAGCGGCGGCTCGTTCGCGACTGCAGCCCGCATTTCCTCGCGCAGCAACTGTTCCTGCCTCACTCGCTCCTCCTCGCAGACGGCCCGGCCAGGTCGGGATCGGTTTTGGCGATGGCCGCCCGGAGGTTCTCCAGCCCGTGCGAAGCCTGGCTCTTGACCGTGCCTTCGGCGCACCCGAGCGCCGCGGCGACCTCCCGGTAGCGCAGGACGAGCACCGTCGGCTGCTTCGGCGGTACCTCGGACAGCGCGCACAGCACCAGATCCCGGTTCCACAAGCGCAATTCCGCCTCGGCCGGGTCTGCGGTGATGTCGCCGAGTCTGGCAACGAGCCGTCGCGCTGTTCCGCGCGCCGCCACGTACGGCGGCTCTCGTCCAGCCACACCCGGAGCAGCACCTTGCGCACATAAGCGTCCACAGTGGACTTTTCTATTCATCGCCAAGCCCGGTAGAGCTTGAGGAGGGTCGTAGCGCGGGTAGAGCACTTTCCCGCATTCCGCGCGCAACCCGCGCAGTACGTCCGGTTCGCAGGTCTGTCCGCAGTCGGTGCATTCGAGGTGGGTGAACGTGCTACCGGTGGGAGTCGCCATGACCGCATCCTTACTCGGCACCCACCCATTCGGTCCAACCCTGCACGTGCACCTGGCCGCCCGCTTCTGCACGTGCGGCCGAAGATTTCGGCAGGTAATCCCCGGAGCGAGTCCGGAAATCCCCGAACGACGGCAGGCGGTACATTAATCCAGAGCTAAATAATTCGGCCCGCGCTGGACGGCGAAAAATTCCGACCATATCGTTGGGCCACCGGGTTGGCGCGAAAAAAGGACTCGAACGGATGGTCATCGACGTGTTCGACGATGAACGGCAGGATGTCTTCTGGATCGTCGGCATGGGCCTGGTCGTGAGGCATGCCACCACCCTTCGCCCCGGTGCGGTGTACGCCGGGCAATCGATACCGTCCCTGTGCGGGGTTTCGATGAAGGTTCCGCAGCCCACCCCGAGCGGCCGCGTGCCGAGCTCGAAGCCGATCACCGACAAATGCCCGGAATGCTCGAGGGAAGCGACCGAGGCGAATTTCGTGGAAACGACCTGGGACTTCTGACCCCGGCGGGCGGCGGAAAATCGATCGCCACGGAGCCGAGGCGCGCACTACCGTTGAACGCGCCATGACTCCGAACAGTGCCAGTTCGCTCCGATTCCTATGGTCCCTGCTGGTGCAGCGGCCGGGCCTGCTGACGCTCGCGACGATTTCCGGCGCGTCGTGGATGCTGCCGACCGCCCTGATGCCGCTGGTCGTCGGCCAGGCGATCGACACCGGGATCCGCGGCGCCGACGGCGGCGCGCTGCTGCGCTGGGTACTGGTCGTGCTGGCGCTCGGCGTCACCCTGATGGTCGCCGCCGGCGTGCTGAACTGGGCGGCGCACACGCTCTGGCTGCACGGCACGGCGGGCGCCCAGCGGATCGCGTTGAACCACGTGGTGGGCCTCGGCGGCACGCTGACCCGCAAGGTCCGGGCAGGTGAGGTGGTCACGGTCGGTGCGTCGGACATCTTCCGCGTCGGCGGGCTGTTCGAGGTGATCGGCCGGGCAACCGGGTCGCTGGTTTCCTTCGCGGTCGCCGCGATCATGGTGCTGTGGATCTCGCCCGTAATGGGCGTTGTCGTGTTGATCGGCGTGCCGCTGGTGACCGTGGGCATCGGGCCGCTGCTGAAGCCGCTGCGCCGCCGCAACGAGGCGCAACGGGAGCGGTTGGCGCAGGTCAGCGCCCAGGCGTCGGACATCGTGTCGGGCCTGCGGATCCTGCGCGGCGTCGGCGGCGAGTCCCGCTTTCACGTGCGGTTCGTCGACGCCTCCCGGCGGGTCCGGGACGCCGGGATCGCCGCCGGGCGGCTCGAGGCGCTGCTGGCCGGTGCGGAGATCCTGCTGCCCGGCCTGGTCACGGTGCTGGTGACCTGGCTCGGCGCGCGGCTGGCGCTGGACGGCACCATCAGCGTCGGCGAGCTGGTCGCGTTCTTCGGCGTGTCGGCGTTCCTGGTGATCCCGGTCCGCACCGCCACCGAGGCGGCCTACGCGTTGTCGGCCGGGCAAGTCGCGGCTGGTCACATTCGTGCACTGTTGCGGCTGGCGCCCGAACCGCCGCCGCCGAGGCACCCGAAGTCGCTGCCGCCGGGCCCGCTGGACCTGTTCGACGAAGCGACCGGGCTGCGGATCCCGGCGGGCGAGCTGACCGTGATCGACGCTGGCGAGCAGGCGGAAGCCCTCGCCGAGCGCCTGGCCGCCGAGGCGATCGCCGGTGGGTACCGCTGCGCGAGGTCGATCCGGACGAGGCGCGCCACCGAATCGTGTTGGCGCACAACCAAGATCTGCTGTTCGCCGGACCCGCGCGGGCCGAACTTGACCTGGAGTCCGATGTGGATGTCGACAGCGCGTTGCACGCGGCCGATGCGCGCGACGTGATGTCCGCGCTGCCGGCCGACGGGCTGCTGGACGAGCGTGCCCGCTCGCTGTCCGGCGGGCAGCGCCAGCGCTTGTTGCTCGCCCGCGCGTTGTGCGCGGACGCCGACGTGCTGATCCTCGACGAGCCGACCTCGGCAGTCGACGCGCACACCGAGGTGCGGATCGCCGAGCGGGTCAGCGAATTCCGCCGGGGCCGCACCACGGTCGTGCTCAGCCAAAGTCCACTCTGGAAAGCCGTGGCGGATCAGGTGAGGCGCGCGGGGGTCGGCTCATGACGACGAAGCTCCCGCTGGCGGACGGGACGGCGGTTCGCCGCTGGGTCTGGCGAACCCTCCTGGTGCACCGACGCCGGTTCGCCGCGATGATGCTGCTGTTCGGCCTGGCGACGCTGGTCGGGCTGATCGGCCCGCAGGTCCTCGGCGACCTCGTCGACTCGGTGATCACCGGCACCACCACCGGGCACGTCGACCTGCTCGCCGCGGCATTCCTGGTGGTCCTCGTGACGCAGGCGCTGCTGGCGCGCTCGGCCCGGCTGCGCGCGACGATGCTCGGCGAGCACCTGCTGGCGGAATCGCGCGAGAGCATGGTCGGCCACGCGCTGCGGCTGCCGCTGGGCACCGTCGAGGCGGCCGGCACCGGCGACCTGCTCAGCCGTGCCACCACGGACGTCGACCGGCTCGACTACACGATCCGCAACGCCGCGCCCGAGATCACCACCGCGCTTATCACGATCGTGCTGACCGGCGCCGCGATGATCGTCACCTCGCCGCTGCTCGCCTGCGGGATGCTGGTCGCCGTGCCGCTGATGGTCCTCAGCACGCGGTGGTACCTGCCGCGATCACTGCCGAACATCCAGCAGATCGCGGAGTCCTGGTCGGAAGTCCAGTCGAGCACGCACGAATCCGTCGAGGGCGCGCGGACCGTCGCCGCCCTGCGGCTGGCCGGGCGCCGCACCGCCCGCAACGAGCAGGTGCTGGGCCGGGCCCTGGAAGCCGAGAAGCGGCACCGGTTCCTGCTCAGCGCGTGGCTGCCGTGCCTGGAGCTGTCGTACGTGCTGCCGATCGGCGCGATTTTGCTGATCGGCGGCTGGGCATACCAGTCCGGGTTCGCCGAGCTCGGCACCATCATCACCGTCGTGCTCTACGCCCAGGCGATGTCGAACCCGTTCGACGAGCTGTTCATGTGGCTCGAAGAGCTGCAGACCGGGCACACGGCGCTGCAGCGCATCCTCGGCGTCCGCGAGGTCCCGGCGGCCGACGGCGGCGACTCCCCACGGCGCAACGGCGAGACGACTGGCCGCGACCTGTTGATCCGCAGCGCGCGCTTCTCCTACCGGCAGGACCGGGAGGTGCTGCACGGCGTCGACCTCACGGTGCCTGCCGGGCAGCGGCTGGTCATCGTCGGTCCGTCCGGGGCCGGGAAGTCCACGCTCGGCCGGTTGATCGCCGGGATCAGCCGCCCGGACTCCGGGTCGGTCGCCTTCGGCGGCACCGAGATCACCGAGCTGCCCGCCGAGCAGCTGCGCCGCGAAGTGGTGCTGCTGACCCAGGAACAGCACGTGTTCGCCTGCACGCTGCGGGACAACCTCACCCTGCCGGACGGCGAGGCGTCCGACGACCAGCTGACCCACGCGCTCAAAACGGTCGGGCTGCTGGACTGGGTGGAAGCGCTGCCGGACGGGCTCGACACCGTCCTGGGCGCCGGCGGTCACGCGGTTCCGGCAGCCCGCGCGCAGCAGCTCGCGCTGGCCCGGGTGCTGCTGGCCGACCCGCACACCGTGGTCCTCGACGAAGCGACGTCCCTGCTGGACAACGCCACTTCACGGGAACTGGAGCGGGCGCTTTCGACGCTGCTTGCCGGGCGCACGGTGATCGCGATCGCGCACCGCCTGCACACCGCGCGCAACGCCGACCAGGTGGCCGTGATGGTGGAAGGACACATCGTCGAGCTCGGCAGCCACGCGGAACTGCTCGCCGCCGACGGTTCGTACGCGCGGCTGTACCAGGTGGCTCAAAGAAGGTTTTGAAAGGGGTTTCCGCAACGGTGCGGGTAGCGGAACCTCAGACGCCGTCCGGACGCCGTCCTACGCAATTTCCATTGAGGTGATCTCGGTAAGAAGTGGCTGAAGGCGGCCTGCCGGAATGGGTGTGTGATCGGGTAGGGCTGGCCTGGGGAGAGTGGGACGTGGGGTCCCTGGTAGAAGAAGTTCGACCAAGAAACGATCTTCGACCAGGGAAGGCCCCACGTGGTCACGTATTCTGCCAAACTCGATGTTCCCCGTGAACTGGTGCTCTTCCTCAGCAAGCTGCTGGCCGGTGACCGGAAAGGGACCCGCAAGGGGCGCCGGGCGTTGACCACGTTCTGGCAGGCTGTGCTGGTCCTGCGGTGGTTCCGCGACCGCTGCCGACACCACCAAACTGGCCCGCGATCACGGTGTCGCCCGCGCGACCGGCTACCGGTATGTCGACGAGGGCATCGAGGCGCTGGCCGCGCAGGCCCCGGATCTGCACGACGCCCTGCAACGGGCCAAAGACAACGGCGACGCCTATCTGATCCTGGACGGCAAAAACTTCTCCTCCGACCGTCTCGGCGAAAAGACCACCAGCGCCAAAGACACCGAGATCGACCTGTGGTACTCCGGGAAAACCCGCGAACAAGCCGGCAACATCCAAGCACTGACGGACCCGGACGGGTTCCCGCTGTGGGTCTCCGACGTCGAGCCCGGGTCCGTCCACGACATCACCGCCGCTGAAAACCACGTCCTCGGCGCCCTGTACTGGGCTTACTCCCAGCTCGACCTGCCCACCCTGGCCGACGGCGGCTACCAGGGTGCCGGAGCCGGGGTCCTCACCCCGATCAAACACCCCAAAACCAGCAAAGGCCGCCCACTCGACGTCGACAACCAGACCTACAACAAACTGCTGCGCGGCCTGCGCGCCCTCGGCGAACGCGGATTCGCCCTGCTCACCGGCCGTTGGCGCGGCCTGCGCGCCCTCGGCGAACGCGGATTCGCCCTGCTCACCGGCCGTTGGCGCGCCCTACGACACTTCACCACCAGCCCCCGCAAAATCGGCCCCATCGTCAAAGCCGCACTCGTACTCACCCAATTCGAACATGGCCGACTCGCATAACCCCCTACTGAGATCACCTCATTGAAATCGGACCTTCGATTTCAATGGAAATCGGACCTTCGATTTCAATGGAACTTGCGGACCCCTCGCCGAGAGCCGGCAGGGTGAGCACGGCCTGAGAACCCGCGGCGGTGCAAGCTGAGCCCCGCACCGCGAGCGGCTACCGCCGCTTATGGGAGGAGCATCTCAGCCCAGCTGAGAACCCAACATCCGGCGCGCCGCCGCGCGCGGATCGGGGTCGCTCTCGATCAGCGCGTTCACCACCGCGCCGTCCACCAGCGCGATCAGTTCGAGCAGCCGCTCGCGGCTGACCTCCATGCCGCTGCGGGCGAAGATCTCCGCCAGCAGCTGGTGCAGTTCGGCACTGAGCTCGCGCATCAGCGGAGCCAGGTAGGGGCGGCGCGGCGAGCCGACCAGCCGCTCGTACCGCAGCAGCACCGGCTCCGCGCCGCCGTCCCGCGACCCGGTGCCCAGCAGCAGGTCCAGCAGCAGCTCGATCACGGCTTCGGTGCTGCGGGGACGCTCGGCGAGTTCGTCGAGCCGCGCCCGGCCGGTGGCGAGCTCCTGCCTCGACTCGTACTCGACGGCGGCGCTGATCAGGTCGTCCAGGGACGAGAAGTAGTAGGTGGTGGACGCCAGCGGCAGGCCAGCGCGTTCGGCGACCGCGCGGTGCCGCACCACGTCGAAGCCGCCCTCGGCTAGCAGCTGCGCGGCAGCCACCACCAAGGCCTGCCGCCGCCGCGCACCCTTCGGAGTACTGGCCGCTGTCATGTCTGCCGATCCTAAGCGCCGCCGGGCACGGCCCGGACATTTCGGAAAGCCGGTCCCGACCTCCCGTTCTCGTGGCGAGCAGTTTGCCTGAGACTGCCCGCGAAACGTCGGGTACCCGGCCTGGAACTCGATTTCGGTCCTCGTTCGCGGCGGTGCAACCGCTTGGCCGCCGCACCGCCGCGTGGTCTCGACGCCTTCTCGCGAGGCCACCCCGTACCGGGAGACGTTCTCGCGCCGTTTGCGCCCGGACGTCCACGAATCGGGGTGTCCGGTCAGTGGCCGACGCCGGCGAGGTTCAGGCCGATCACACCGGCGACGATCAGCACGATCGAGACCAGCTTCAACACCGAGAAGCCGTCGCCCAGCCAGACCATGCCCGCGATCGCCGTCAGCGCGGCGCCGATGCCGGTCCACACCGCGTAGGCGGGGCCCGCGGGCAGCGCGCGCATCGCGTACGCCAGGCCCGCGAAGCTCACGGCGGCCAGCACGAAGAAGGACACCGTCGGGATCAGGCGGCTGAAGCCGTGCGAGAGCTTCAGCGAGATCGCCCAACCCGCTTCGAACACTCCCGACACCATCAGAATGATCCAGGCCATCATCGCTGGTCGCCCTTCCCTCGGTCTTGCAGCGGAACCACCCACCGGAGTTTCTGGCACCAACGTACCTATAATCTGGTACGAACGTACCGTTCTGGTGATGGAAGACACCACAAACCGGACACGCCGGGTCGCGGAACAACGTTTCTGCTGGTCACCGCGGTAGGGCCGACTTTTGAAGCGGCGAAGCCGCTTAGCCCACGCACACAGCTTGCACCGCCGCGGGTTCTCAGACGTCGTCTGGCGAGGACGGCCCGTGGCATTCATGAGTCGGGGATCCGCAGTCCAGACGGCGCCTGAGGTTCCGCCACCCGCACCGCTGCGCAAAACAAGCGCAACGACCTCTTTCGCACCCGAAACCGCTCACGGGCGGTGAGCAGGCAGAACCAGTCAGTACTGGGTGGCGAGGTCGCCCGCGATCGACGCGATCCGAGCGCCGTACGGCGCAGCAGGGGAACCGGCGTCCGGGTCGCTGAGCACGACGACCAACTTGCCGCTACGCGCCTGGCGCACCGACTGCTCGGTGCCGTCCGGGCGCCGCACGTCGCCGGGCGAGGTCCGGTCCGGCGGCATCGTGCCCACCGTGCCGACGATCACTGTGACGCTGCCCGTCGAAGCCCCGTCGCGCAGCGCGAACGAAGCCGTCCGCGCGCCGGACGGGCAGGGCTTGGCGGCGACCGGAGCCGTCCCGGCCGCCTCGGGCAGCTGCCTGGTCACCGCGACCGCGAGCTGCGCGTCCGGCCCGCACCCCGAGCGGTCGCCCAGGACGACCGGCCCGTCGTCGCGCGGGGAGATCGAGGCGCTCTGCGGCACCGACTTGCTCGCGACGTTGCTGGTCTCCGACTGCCCGAACAGGCCGGTCCCCAGGCCCACGCCGCCCACCAGCACCGCTGCCGCGGCGACCGTGCCCCCCACCGCCGCCATCCGGCGGCGAGCCGTGATCCGCCGCGCGGCCCGCGCCACGTCGTGCTCGTCGAACGACGACGGAGGAACGGACTGCACCGAATCGCGAAACAGCTCTTCAAGCTTGCGCTCGTCCACCTACCCGCACCTCCTCACGCCGACCGCAGGTCGCCGAGCTCGTCGCCCAACGCTTCCCGCAACGCCGCCAGCCCCCGGGCGCACTGGCTCTTCACGGTCCCCTCGCTGCACCGCATGACGGCCGCCACCCCCGCGACGTCCAACCCCTCCAGGAATCGCAGCACCAGCACCGCGCGCTGCTTCGGCGGGACCTTCCGCAGGCCTGCGAGCAGGGTCTGCTTGGTCGCCACCGCGTTGTCGACGTCCGGCGAATCCACCGGGCGGTCCGGCAGCACCTCCGCGGCGCGCTCCCGCCGCCACGGCCGCCGGGACTCGTCAATCACCGCGCGGGTCAAGGTCCGGCGCACGTACGCGTCCAGCGCGCCCTTGTCGCGAACCTTGCGCCAATGCCGGTGCAACGCGATGAAGGCGATCTGGGCGAGATCGTCCGCGCGGTGCCAGTCACCGCACATCATGTACGCCATTCGACGCACCGCCTCCCGCCGAGCCACGAAGTACTCCGCGAACTCCTGCTCTTCGCGCTGGTCCACGCGGAACTCTCCGCTCGTTTCGTGCCTGCACCTGTAGGACGGGATCGCCGGCCCCAACCGTTGCACGCCCCGATGCCGTCGATCCACCCCGAAATTGATACCGCAGTCGCCGCATCCGTGTCCGCAGGGTTGTTGCCTTAACCCCGGGTGGATGTGATGTGATCTGTTCGTGACCAACACGGCACCGATCGACCTCCGCTCCGACACGGTCACGCGTCCCGACGAGCAGATGTCCGCGGCCATGGCCGCCGCGGAAGTCGGCGACGACGTGCTAGACCACGACCCGACGATGCGCGCGCTCGAGGAACGTGCCGCGCAACTGCTCGGCACCACCGCAGCGCTGTGGGTGCCGAGCGGCACGATGGGCAACCTGATCGCGCTGATGCTGCACCTGAAACGCGGCGATCGGTTCCTCGCGCCGCGCGGCTCGCATGTGCTGCACCACGAGCTCGGCTCCGCCGCCTGGCTAGCCGGCGGCATGCCGGACCCGCTGGAGTGGAGCGCCGGCCCGGGACGCCCGACGGCCAAGGCGGTGCGGGCACAAGCCAACGTCGCCATGGGCTACGACAAGCTGAACACGACGCTGTTGTGCCTGGAGAACACGCACAACGGCGCGGGCGGCGCGGTGATCCCGCTGCACGAGCACGCCCAGCTGGCGGCGGCTGCGCGCGACAGCGGGCTGCGGGTCCACCTCGACGGCGCCCGGGTCTGGAACGCCTCGGTGGCGCTCGGCGTGCCGCCGGCCGCGCTGACCGTCGGCGTCGACACCGTGCAGGCCTGCCTGAGCAAGGGGCTCGGCGCCCCGGTCGGTTCCGTCGTCGCAGGTAGCGAGGACTTCGTCGGGGAAGCCCGTCGGGTGCGCAAGATGCTCGGCGGCGGGGTCCGGCAAGGCGGCGTGCTGGCGGCGGCCGGACTCGTCGCGCTGGACCGGATCGACGCGCTCGCCGAGGACCACGAGAACGCCCGCGCGCTCGCCGAAGGACTGGCCGAGATCGGCTGGGACGTCACCCGGCCGCAGACCAACATCGTTCTTGCGGCGGTTCCCGATGTGCGGCTGACCGTGGAACGCTTGCGCGCGGCCGGGGTGCAAGCGGTGCCGATGAACGGGCAGGTCCGGTTCGTGACGCACCGCGACGTATCCACGGCCGACATCAAGGAAGCGCTGCACCGGATCAGCGAAGCTCGGGTCTGAGAACCTGTTCTGTACTGCGGTGCGCGCAGGTGGGCCGAGAAGGATCGAGAACGGGTACTGGGCTCCAGTCTGGAGGACGCATGGTGCGCTGGGTCGTGTTCGACTACGGCGAGGTGATCAGCCGACGCACGACGGCGCTGCCCGCGATCGCGGCGCTGCTCGACGCGGATCAACCGGAGTTCAAGGAGGCCTACTTCGCCGAGCGCTTCTCCTACGACTGGGGCCGCCCCGACCTGGAGTACTGGCAGGCGGTGGCGGCGAGGCTGGGCAAGAGCGTCGACGCCGAACTGTCCGAGCGGCTGACCCGCGCCGACGTCGTCGGCTGGTCGGAGACCGTGCCGGAATCCGTGCAGCTGCTGGAAGACCTGCACCGGCAAGGCGTCACGATGGCGGTGCTGTCCAACGCGCCGTCGTCGTTCGGGCGAGCGGCGGAGCAGACGAACTGGGCGCGGCTGTTCAAGCACCTGATCTTCTCGGGCGACCTGCGCCTGGCAAAGCCGGACGCGGGGATCTACCGGGCCCTGCTCGAAGCGCTCGACGCCCCGGCGGAGGAGTGCCTGTTCTTCGACGACCGCCAGGAGAACGTGGACGGAGCCAGCGAAGCGGGCCTCCACGCGGAGCGCTGGCAGGGCGCGGAAGCAGCCCGAGCCACCCTCCGAACCCACGGCGTCCTCCCCTGACCCCCGAGTACCGAAGGGCTTACTAGGTCAACGGTGCCCTTCACTCATCACTTGATCGGGTGGAGCGGTGCGGTGAGGGGCACCGTTGGGCGGCACAGCCGCTTCTTCAGGCGGCACAGCCGCTCAAGGGTGCCCCTCACCGCGTTCCAATCGAGGGTCAGGGTTTGATCTGCTTGCGGTCCCGGGCCCAGCCAATCGCGGCGGTCGCGACGAAGAGCACGCCGCCGATCACGGCGAGCCAGAACAGCCCCTTGATGACGAAACCCGCCACCGAGATCACAAGCCACAGCAGCAACAGGCCGCCGATCACCTTCCACAACATCGCAAGCACCTCAGCTCGACCGCGCCGGATCCCGTCGTGCCTCCAGCGTGCCAGACAACCGGCCCGCAGCGGCCTCCCGAAAGCCCATACCAGGGAAAACTCAGGGAACCCCGAGACCAGCGCTCCCACCGGTCGGAACCCATGAGCGTTTCTGCGCGCCACAGCGTCTAGCGGGAAGCGAACGGCCCGTTCACCTCGATAGGAGCCTGTTGCAAAATTACGCCCACCACGGACCGTGATCGATCGATCACGGCTGAGATGGCCACTGGCGGACAAACGGCGGCGATCGAGACTGATTTGGTACTTCGGTTCAGCCGTTTTCGCCGAAAACGCAACAGGCTCGACGACACAAACGGTCCGTTCGCTCCAACCAACGTCTTCCGGAACCGCCTTTGACAGCCCCGAAGTCAGGAGGCGTTTCGGAGCCAGCGGGCCAGGCGGTCCAGGGCTTCGGCGATGTCTTCGGTGCTCCCGGCGAACGACATCCTCAGGAAGCGGTTGCCCAGCACCGGGTCGAAGTCGACACCCGGCACCACCGCGACACCGGTTTCGTCGAGCAGCCGCCGGCAGAACCTCGTCGCGTCGTCGGTGAGGTGCCCGATGTCCGCCCAGGCGTAGAACGCCCCGTCGGCCGGGGCGACCCGGGTGATGCCGAGGTCCGCGAGTCCGTTCAGCAGTAGCTCCCGATTGGTCCGGTAGCGCTCGACGTGCGCACCGACCTCGGCGTAGGCGTCCTCGGAGAACGCCGCGACCGCCCCGTGCTGGGACAGCGCGGGCGGGCAGAGCGTGAAGTTCCCGGTCAGCGAGTCCACCGCGCGGCGCAGCCGCGGCGGCACCAGCATCCAGCCCAGCCGCCAGCCCGTCATGGACCAGAGCTTGGAGAACGAGTTCACCACGACCGCTTCGCGGGAGAACTCCCACGCCGAGTGCAGCGGATCCCCGTAGCTGAGGCCGTGGTAGATCTCGTCGCTGATCAGCTGCACGCCGTTGGTCTCACACCACCGCGCGAGCCCGGCCAGCTCGTCGCGAGAGAGCACCGTGCCGGTCGGGTTCGCGGGGCTTGCCACGATCAGCCCGCGCACCGGCTCGTCGAGTGCGTCCAGCATCGCCACGGTCGGCTGGAAGCGGGTCGTCTCGTCGCATGGCAGCTCCACGACCTCGCAGCCCAGTGCCGCCAGGATGTTCCGGTAGGCCGGGTAGCCGGGGCGGGCCAGCGCGACTCGGTCCCCGGCGTCGAAAGCGCCGAGGAACGCGAGCAGGAAGGCGCCGGAGGCACCGGTGGTCACCACGACGTCGTCGGCCTGGACCGCCAGCCCGTAGGACCGGTCGTAGTGCCCGGCGATCGATTCGCGCAGTTCAGGAAGGCCGAGCTGCTCGGTGTAGCCGAGCGCGTAGTGGTTCAACGCCCGCGCGGCGGCTTCGCGGACGGCCTTCGGCGCGGGCGTGGCGGGCTGGCCGGCGGCCAGCGAGACCACGTCGCCCTTCGACCGCTGCCGTGCTGCGGCCGTGGACAGGACCTCCATCACCTGGAACGGCTCGACGGCCGCCCGCTCGGCGACCCGCAATGCAGTGGCGCTGTCGAACATGCCCCCAGCCTGCCAGGTGCCCGGTCGGCCCCGGACACCTGGCCGCCCCTCGCTGTCCTCCGGTTGTGAAGTGGAGATGTCGAGTAACCACGTTCACGACCAGGAGGACGACACCCCCGCACCCCGGGCTATCTCGCGAGGACAGCCCCGACGCGACGTATTGGACATACCGCGCGTCGGGGATCCCGGAGCCGAGAAGGCCTCTGAGAGCCTGTCGGCGAATGCCGTCCGCGCCTTTGGAAGCGGCGTAGCCGCTTGCATTCACCTTGCCAAGACGACCATCGGCGGGTTCTGAGAGGTTTTCTGGCGAGGACGGCCCCTCCGCCGCGTATTGGACATACATCAGGAGGGGCACCCGCAGTCCAGGGAACCTCTCAGGTTCCGCTAAGCGACCACCCACCCAGACCATTCATCAACAGACTCTGACTGAGGGTCCGCCGCCGGCACCGCCATGCAAAACGGGCCTGGAAACAGGTGCCCGTCAGTAGCCCTGGTAGCCGCCGCCCTGGGACATGGACTTCAGGCCCGGGTGCCCTCCGAAGCCGCCGTAGCGGTCGAAGGTGTAGCGGACCCCGGCGATGATGTTGTCCACCGGATTCCAGATGTCGTCGTGCCCGGGGAGCTTGTGCGCCTGGAACGTCGGGTCGATGCACTGCATCAGGCCCTTCGACGGCGTTCCCTTCGCGGCGTTGGAGTCCCAGTCGTTGATCGCGTGCGGGTTGCCGCCCGACTCCTTCTGGATGATCGTCCAGATCTCGTCGATGTTGTCCTCGGTGACCGGGATGCCGTTGGCCTGCAGGATCTTGATGGCCTCCCGGATCCACTGCTCGACGTTGCCGGGCGGCGGACCGCTACTGGGCGGGCCACCGCTGGGCCCGAGGCCACCGTCGCCACCGCCACCGGCGCCGCCGGAGCCGCCGGATTCACCGCCCCCGCCACCACCGGCACCACCAGAACCGCCGGAGCCACCGGACGAGCTCGACTCGCCGCCGGGCGTGGCGGACTGCTGGTTGGTCTGCGAGGGCGGGGTCATGTCCCAGTCGACCTGCCGACCCGGGGTCGGCGTGAACGGTTGCTCGCCGGCCTTCGGCAGCGAGGACAACGCTCCGGTGAGCCCTGCCGCGGCGCCGCGCAACTCGCCCAGCGCGGCGCCGAGCTTCGAGTTCGCCTCGTCGATCTTGCCGGTGGCCTCCTGGGCATGGTCCTGCATGGCCTTCCTGATGGCCTCGTCGCGCCGTCCCGCCGCCTCCTCCTTGGCGGCCTGGTCGGTCGTTCCGGCGATCTCCTTCTGGTAGGCGTCCTCGGCGCGCCGCGCATCGGCCAGCGCCCGCTCGCCGATCGCGTTGGCCTGGTCTTTGGCGGACCGCACCGCCTCCGCCGCTCGGTCCAGCACGTCGGCCGAGCTCTGCAACGCCTCGCGGGCCTTGTCGAACCCGCCGGTCATCTTGCCCATGTAGGCGACGAAGGCGTCCGCGGAGGCACCCTCCCACGCCCCGTCGAGACTGCGCACAGACTGGTCTAGATCCCGCCCGTGGTCGCCGGTCTTACCGGCCGCCTGGCGCCAGCGGTTGCCGATCGCGCGGATATCCTCCGGCCTGCTGTCCTCGATCTTGCGAAGCTGCTCGGCGAGCTCGCCCCCACCGGGCTTGCTCGCCACCTCTCCCGAAATCCCCATCTGGTCCCCAGCTCAGCGGAACGATTCGACGTTCGCCTGGTCGATGTCCTCGACGGTGGTCCGCACCGCGTCGAGCGCGCTGCTCGCGCTGCGCAACAACTGCTCCCCGGCGTCCAGCTCCCGCTTGCCCGTGGCGTCGAGCTCGGTGATCGCGGACGCGAACGAACCCGCCGCTTCCAGCTCGCCGAAGATCGCGCCGTCGACGTGCTGGCCTTCGAAGCCGTCTCCGACCGCCCCGACCGGCCCGGCCTTGCCGTCCAACACCGCTCGGCAGTCCTCCAGGGCTTGCATGTTGTAGCCCGCCTGGGTCACCGCTCCTCCTCGCGCTCAACCCCGCACGTTCGACGGCGGGCACCGCGGCCCGGTTCCGCGGGCCAGAGCAAGGACATCAGAAAAACCCGCCCGGTGTCGGGGAATTCCCCATCACCGGGCGGATTTCAGCGAAGTTTCGAGCCGGTCAGGCGGTCGGAACGGATATTTCGCCCTGCACCGCGCGGAGCGCGATGTCGGTGCGGTAGTGCGAGCCGGGCAGGTGCACGCCCTCGACCCGGCGGTACGCCTCCTCGCGGGCCGCCGCCAGGTCCACGCCGGTGGCCACCACCGACAGCACGCGGCCGCCGGCCGAAAGCACCGCGCCGTCCTCCCGGCGACGGGTGCCGGAGTGCAGGACGCCCTGGACGTCGCCGCCCTGGATCACGTCGTCGACGCGCGGCCGCCCGGGGTAGCCCTCCGCGGCCACCACGACGGTCACCGCGGCACCGGACTCCCACTCAAGCGGCTGCTCGGCCAGCTCGCCGCGCGCGACGGCGTTGAACAGCGACGCCAGCGGCGTGCGCAGCAGCGCCAGCACGGCCTGGGTCTCGGGGTCGCCGAAGCGGCAGTTGAACTCGATCACCTGCGGGCCGCTGGAGGTCAGCGCGAGACCGGCGTACAGCAGGCCGGAGAACGGCGTGCCGCGTCGCGCCAGCTCGTCGACCGTCGGCTGCACGATGGTGCGCACCACGGTCTCGACCAGGTCATCCGGTGCCCACGGCAGCGGCGCGTAGGCACCCATGCCGCCGGTGTTCGGGCCCGCGTCGCCGTCGCCGACCCGCTTGAAGTCCTGCGCGGGCAGCAGCGGGACCACCGTGGTGTCGTCGACCAGGCAGAACAGCGACGCCTCGGGGCCGTCTAGGAACGACTCCAGCAGCACCGGGTGCCCGCCGTCGAGCAGCTTGAGCGCGTGCGCCCGAGCCGCGTCGAAGTCGCCGGTCACCAGCACGCCCTTGCCGGCCGCCAGTCCGTCGTCCTTGACCACCCAGGTGGGGCCGAAGTGCGTCAGCGCGGCGTCCAGCTTCGCCGGGTTGTCCACCACTTCGCTGTGCGCCGTCGGCACACCGGCCGCGAGCATGACGTCCTTGGCGAACGCCTTGGAGCCTTCGATGCGCGCGGCCTCCTTCGACGGGCCGAAGCAGGGGATGCCAGCCGCCCGGACCGCGTCGGAGGCGCCCGCGACCAGCGGGGTCTCTGGGCCGAACACGACGAGGTCGGCCTGCCACTTGGTGGCCAGCCCGGCCACCTCGTCCGGCTTCGCGACGTCGACGCCGTAGGTCTCGGCGAGGGCAGCGGTGCCCGCGTTGCCCGGCGCGCAGGCCAGCGCGGTCACGGACGGGTCGCAGGACAGCGCCAGGACGATCGCGTGTTCCCGGCCACCGCCACCGATCACGAGGATTCGCACAAAACGTGAGCGTAGAGCGTGCGGCACGCCACGTCGGCAATGCCCCCGCCAATCCTCGCGCGGATACCTCACGTGGGCTGGATCATCCGGCCGATCCCGGTAGTTCACCTGACCGTTGTCGCCGGGTCGCCGCGCCTTGCGTGAATGGTCGATTGCGGCGGTCAGTGTTTTGCCCGAATGTGCAGCGTTGATCGACATGCTGCGCGAGACACAGGAGGGCAAATGACGATCCGGGTACGCCTGACAGCTCTGTCCGTCGCGGGCGCAGCGGCATTGGGCCTGATCACCGCGCCCGCCATCGCCGCACCGAACCGGCCGCAGGACACCGACCAGGTGGCGGTCTTCGGGCACCGAGGTGCCTCCGGGTACCGGCCGGAGCACACGCTGGCCTCCTACGAGCTGGCGGCCCGGATGGGTGCCGACTACATCGAGCCGGACCTGGTGCCCACCAAGGACGGCGTGCTGGTCGCGCGGCACGAGAACGAGATCGGCGGCACCACCGACGTCGCCGCGCACCCCGAGTTCGCCGACCGCAAGACCACCAAGGTCATCGACGGCACCTCGATCACCGGGTGGTTCACCGAGGACTTCACCCTCGCCGAGCTCAAGACGCTGCGCGCCAAGGAGCGCATCCCGGCAATCCGGCCGAACAACACGATCTACGACGGCCGCTACGAGGTGTCGACGTTCCAGGAGGTCCTGGACCTGCGCGAGCGCCTGTCCCGGGAGCTGCACCGCGAGATCGGCGTCGCCCCGGAGACCAAGCACCCCAGCTACTTCGCCAAGCTCGGCCTGCCGCTGGAGCCCGGCGTTGTCGAGGCGCTGACCCGCAGCGGCCTGAACCGGCCGAACGCCAAGGTCGCCGTGCAGTCCTTCGAGGTGGGCAACCTCAAGGAGCTCGACCAGGTGCTGCGGGTGCAGCTCGTGCAGCTGATCAGCAACTCCGGCGCGCCGCAGGACTTCATCGCGTCCGGTGACCCGCGCACCTACGCCGACCTGGTCAAGCCGGAGGGCCTGCGGGAGATCGCCGGGTACGCGGACGTGATCGGCCCGGACACCAAGGTGATCCTGCCGGTGAACGCCGACGGCTTCCTCACCAAGCCGACCACCGTCGTCGCCGACGCGCACGCGGCCGGGCTCGAGGTGGTGCCGTACACGGTCCGCGCGGAGAACAACTTCCTGCCGGCCGACTTCCGGTCCTCGGCCGCCCCGGCCGCCTTCGGCGACGTCTTCGGGTTCTTCCGGGCGCTGTTCGACCAGGGCATCGACGGGATCTTCAGCGACCAGCCGGACATCGCCGTCACCGCCCGCGACGAGTTCGCCGCGACGCACCGCTGATCGGAACTCCGCTTCCGCTGCTCGAGCCCCGTGAGTGTTTTCGGGTACCACAACCCCCAGAAACACTCACGGGGCTGTTCTTTGTCTTTGAAGTGCCGAAGGCGCTTAGCCCACCTACGACACTTGGGTTCTCAGGCCGTGCTCGCCCACCCCGTCGGGGCACTTGGCGAGGCCAGTCCCCGATGCCGCGTATTGGTCGCAGGATGAGCTTGGAAAGAGGTACTACGGCCATCGGGCCGCCTAACCTGTCCATGATGGACGGAGGTGCTCGGTGGCCCAACTGCTGCTCGTCCTGATCGGTGCGCTGCTGGTCACCGCTGTCGCGCGGAGCCGCGAGATCGCCTCCCCGCTGCTGCTGGTCCTGGTCGGCCTCGTCGCGTCGCTGATCCCCGCCACGGCGCAGCTGGAGATCGATCCCGAGCTGCTGCTGACCGTCGTGCTCCCGCCGCTGCTCTACGCCGCCGCGCTGGAGAGCTCCTACACCAACTTCCGGGCTCGGATCGCGCCGATCGTGCACCACGGCGTGCTGCAGGTCGTGGCCACGTCGTTACTGATCGGCTGGCTGGCCTACACGCTCATCCCGGAACTGCCGCTGAACTCGGCGATCGTGCTCGGCGCGGTCATCGCGCCGCCGGACGCGGTCACCGCCGCCGCGGTCGGCCGCCAGCTGAAGCTGCCGCGGGGCGTGATGACGGTCCTCGGCGGGGAGAGCCTGATCAACGACGCCGCGGCGCTGACGATCTACCGGATGGCGATCGCCGCGGTCGTCGGCACCACGCCGACCCTGGCCCAGGGGGCGCTGGTGTTCGTGCTGGCCGTGGTGGACGGCGTCGTCCTCGGGCTGGTGTTCGGGATGCTCGCGCAGATCGCCCGGACCCGCGTGCCGGACGTGCAGGTGGCGACCGTGCTGGGCGTACTCGTGCCGTTCATCGCCTACCTCACCGCCGAGCAGCTGCACGGTTCCGGCGTGCTCGCGGTGGTGACCGCCGGGCTGTACGTCGGCCACAACCAGCCGCGTGCCCGGGCCGCCGGGCGGCTCCAGGAGCACACCGTCTGGGCGTCGATCAACCTCCTGCTGGAAAGCCTGGTGTTCGCTTACATCGGGCTGCAACTGCACTCCGTCGTCGCAACGCTCGTCGCTTCCGGGCGCAACATCGGCGCGGTGCTGGTGCACGCGCTGATCATCCTGGCCACGACGATCGGCATCCGGATCGTGTGGATGTTCTGCTCCAACTACCTGCCAGGTGTGTCGCAGCTGCTGGCCACCACCATGAAGCGTGGCGCCCGGTGGCGGCGCACGGCCGTGCTCTCGTGGGCAGGGATGCGCGGCGTGGTCACCCTCGCGGCCGCGGGCGCGATCCCGCACACCACCGGCACCGGTGAGCCGTTCCCGGCACGGGAGCTGATCCAGTTCATGGCGTTCGTGATCGCGGTCGGCACGATCCTGGTGCAGGGGACGACGCTGCCGTGGCTGATCCGCAAGCTCGGCGTCACCGACCCGGACGAGGCCGCGCGCGACGACCAGGCCGAGTCGGAGGCCCGCGTGACCGCGACCAACGCCGCCCTGCGCTACCTGGACGGGCTCACGCCCGGCGACCTGCACACCAGCCCGGAGCACTTCGACCGGATCATCGGCCGGATGCGGGCCCTGGTGGAGCACCAGGGGATGGCGGCGGCGGAGCAGGTCGGGCGCACGCCCGACGAGCGGGCGGACACCGCGAGCAAGGTGTTCTCCGACCTGCGCCGCGACCTGATCGAGGTGCAGCGCTCGGCGATGGCCGACGAGCGGGACGCGGGCAACCTCGACGACGAGGTGCTGCGCCGCGTCCTGCGCGAACTGGACCTACAGGAAGCCGCCCTGGACAGCTCCTGGCGAAACCGCTGACCGCAGTTCCCCGCAATTTCAATGGAAATCGAAGATCCGATTTCCATTGAAATTGCGGAAGTTATCCACAGCCGTCGGCGTGTCGGCGTTCGACACGCCGACGATCCATGATTTCCATTGGGCTTTTTTCATCCTGATCTTGGCTGGTCAGAGGGTGTGGTCGTGGGTGGCGTGGTGTGGGCGGGCTGGCCAGGGCCATGATCATTTATCAAGATCATCTGACGGTGGCCGTGGTCGCGGAGAAGATGTGACGATGATCATGGCCGGTTGGCTGCAACGAGAGTGCCCCCGGCGGGGTTGGGGAGTGTGTGAAAACCCAATCCAGCCCCGCCGAGGGCACCGAACCCATTGTGTACCAAGCCCAACTTCCCGTGTCGAGGGCCACGATCGACTACCTCGCCTCGCTGATCACCACGCACTGCAGGAAAATCCGCTCTCGCTGGCGCAAGGTGACCCCTGGTACGCAGGCGATCATCGTGCTCGCGGTGCTGCGTCACGACCAGCGGCTGCTGGACATGGCCGGCGGCAACAGGGTGTCGGCCTCGACGATCCGCCGCTGGGTGCTGGAGGTCATCGACCTGCTGGCCGCCCGTGCCCCGCGCCTGGACCGCGTCCTGAGCAAAGTGGCCCGCGGCGGGGGTGAGGTCGTGCTGCTGGATGGCACCCTGGTGCGCACCCAGCGCCGCACCGGCAAGAACAACCGGCGCAACTACAGCGGCAAACACAAAGCCCACGGCCTGCTGTTTCTCGCCCTCACCGACCACAAAGGCAACCTGTTGTGGTTCTCTGCGGCCAAACCAGGGCGGGCCTCGGAAGTCACCACCGCCCGCCACAACAACATCACCACCGCACTCCGGGACGCCGAACTCGGCGCGATGTGCGACCTCGGATTCACCGGACTGGAAGACGACCCCGACGAACCCGTGATCATCATCGGCCGCCGCGCCGCCCGCGCCCACCCGCTCACCGACGCCCAGAAACAAGCCAACCAACTCGTTGCCCGCGAACGCGCCACCTGCGAACACGGCTTCGCCGACCTCAAAAACTGGCGCATCCTCACCCGCCTACGCATGCACGCAGCCAACGCCACCCGCCTACTACGGGCCCTGCTGGTGCTGACCAACCTCGAAATCACCCGCTGACAAACGATCATCAAAAATGATCATCGCCCCTGACCAGCCCACACACACCCCACCCCACCCCGTCAACCCCCCACCACCAGAACAAACAGGATGAAAAAACCCCATTGAAATCGAAGATCCGGTTTCCTTGGGCCTTTTCAGCGTGGCCGATCCGGAGCCGCGATGCTGGAAGCCCCGTGGCGCGGGGCTGCCGCAGGCGGGGCTGCCGCCTTGGCCCACCCTCGCAACCGGCACCGCCGCGGGTTCTCAGCGGCCTTCTCGCCAGGACAGCCCGGACGCGACGTATTGGTCATACGTGTGTCCGGGATCCTGCAGCCGAGAAGGCCGCTGAGGTTCCGCCACCTGGAAACGTTCGTTGAAATTGCGGTTCAACTCACGCCATGGGGTGGCGGACGATGGTCTGGTCGCGGCCGGGGCCGACGCCGATCGCCGAGATCCGCGCCCCGGCGAGCTCCTCGATCCGCTCGATGTAGGCCTGGGCGTTGGCCGGCAGGTCCTCGAAGGTGCGCGCCCCGCTGAGGTCCTCCCACCAGCCCGGCATCTCCTCGTACACCGGCACCGCGTGGTGCACGCCGGTCTGCGTCATCGGCATCTCGTCGACCCGCTCGCCGTCCACGTCGTAGGCGACGCAGATCGGGATCGTCTCCAGCCCGGACAGCACGTCCAGCTTGGTGAGGAAGTAGTCGGTGATCCCGTTGACGCGGGTCGCGTAGCGCGCGATCACCGCGTCGAACCAGCCGGTGCGCCGCGACCGGCCGGTGGTCACGCCGAACTCGCCGCCCTGCTTGCGCAGGTTCTCGCCGGCCTCGTCGATCAGCTCGGTCGGGAACGGACCGGCACCGACGCGGGTGGTGTAGGCCTTCAGGATGCCGATCACCGCGTTGATCTTCGTCGGGCCGATGCCGGAACCGGCGCAGGCACCACCGGAGGTCGGGTTCGACGAGGTCACGAACGGGTAGGTGCCGTGGTCGACGTCCAGCAGGGTGCCCTGCGAGCCCTCCAGCAGCACGGTCTCGCCGCGCTCCAGCGCCTCGTTGATCAGCAGCTTGGTGTCGGCGATGCGGCTGGCGAACTGCTCGCCCTGGGACAGCACGGTGTCCACGACCTCGTCGACGTCCAGCCCGCGACGGTTGTAGACCTTGACCAGGATCTGGTTCTTGATGTCCAGCGCGGCCTCGACCTTCTGCCGCAGGATCTTCTCGTCCAGCAGGTCCTGCACCCGCACGCCGACCCGGGCGATCTTGTCCTGGTAGCAGGGCCCGATGCCGCGCCCGGTGGTGCCGATCTGCTTCTTGCCGAGGTACCGCTCGGTGACCCGGTCGATGGCCACGTGGTACGGCATGATCAGGTGCGCGTCGGCCGACACCAGCAGCTGCGAGGTGTCCACACCGCGGCCCTCCAGCCCGGCCAGCTCCTCCAGCAGCACGCCGGGGTCGACGACGACACCGTTGCCGATCACGTTGGTCACGCCGGGGGTGAGGATGCCCGACGGGATGAGGTGCAGCGCGAAGTCCTGCCCGTCCGGCAGCACCACGGTGTGACCCGCGTTGTTGCCGCCCTGGTAGCGGACGACCCACTGCGCCTGCTCACCGAGCAGGTCGGTCGCCTTACCCTTGCCCTCGTCGCCCCACTGGGCGCCGATCAGCACGATCGCCGGCATGTGAAACTCCAACCTGGATTGGGTGGTCGCCAGCGTGACCGCACGCTTCGCCCGCTCCCACCACGGGGTATGCCGGTCGATCAGGGTAAACCAGGAGCGAAACGTGAGTACCACCGCATTGTCCTGCGGAAACGTCGAGTGCGCAGCGCGCCCGTCCGGTGACGGAGTGCAATGGTTCGACGTCCCGGCCACGCCGGGCCGCGACGACGTGGATCCGCTGGTCGCCGACACCGAGGAGCGGCTGGTGGTGCACGGCACCGACGCCGACCTCGCGGCGGTGGTGCTGCGCCTGCTCCGCAAGAACCGGCTGGCCGACCTGGTCGTCGGCTACGTCCCGGTCGCCGACTCGCCGGCCGCGCGGCTGTGGGGGCTCCAGGTCGGCGACTTCGACCGCGCGCTCACCGCGCTGCCGCGCCCGGCGGCGTTGATCAGGGACGATTCGGGCGGCGTGCTGCTCGGCGAGGGGACGATCGAGCCGATCACCGGCCAGGTGTATTGCGACGACGAGCAGGTGCTCAACGGCGCTGCGGTAAGCATCACCATCTCGCCGGACCCGGCCGCCACGCCGTTGCCGGAGCCCACCGCGGATCCGCTGAGCGCCATTCTCGAGCCGGCCGCCGACGGCCTGCTGGTCACCACCATCCGCCGCGGCCTGCTGCGCCGTCGGCGCGACGTCACGCGTGGTCGCGCGGTGCAGGCGTCGTTCCGCTCGGCGACGGTGCGCCGCGACGGCGTGGCCCATCCGCGCCCGATCGAGAAGTGGGTCTGGTACCGGCACACCGAAGACCTCCAACTGGCCCGCTGAAATCAAAACTCCGCATTTCGACCAAATAGGATCCGATTTCACCCGAAATCGGGATCCCCTGATGCACAACGCGCTGACCTGCGTCAATCCGGGCCGGATGGGCCCGAAATCACCCATTCCAAACGGGACGAGCGCCGACGGAACCAACTCGGCGAGCCGCAATTCCGGTGACTTCCGGAACCGGTGTGCCGGATTGGTGCGAAATTAACCAGGCGGTGGCACGATCGGTGGCGGTTTCACGCCAAGTTATCCGTCGGTCACGCTCCGGCATTGTCTCGGCCACCTGCGTGGGCAATGGTCAACACGGACACCGACGAGACGCTCATGCGGAGGGAAGCCATGAGAGGCCACCGATCGTTGCGCGCGACCCTGACCGCCCTGCCCCTGGCGGGTGCCCTCGGCCTCGCGCTGGCCGTTCCGGCCAGCGCCGAGCCGCCCGGCATTCCCAGCCCCGAGACGGCGAAGACCGAACTCGCTGAGCTGACCGTCGCGCCGGAGGGCTCGATGGACGGCTACAGCCGGGCGAAGTTCCCGCACTGGATCGAAGGCCCGGACGGCTGCAACACCCGCGAGGCGGTGCTCAAGCGTGACGGGAAGGACGTGGCGGTCGGCTCGGACTGCTACCCGACTTCCGGCAGCTGGTTCAGCCCCTACGACGGTGGGACCTGGACCAAACCATCCGATCTGGACATCGACCACGTCGTGCCGCTGGCCGCCGCGTGGCGCTCCGGTGCCGCGAAGTGGACCCAGGACCAGCGCCAGGCGTTCGCCAACGACCTGGAAGGCCCGCAGCTGATCGCGGTCACCGACAACGTCAACCAGGCCAAGGGCGACCAGACCCCGGACGAGTGGATGCCGCCGGAGGCCGGCTACCACTGCAAGTACGCGTCGATGTGGGTCGGCACCAAGCACAAGTACGAGCTGACCGTCACCGACGCGGAGAAGTCCGCGCTACAGAAGGCCCTCGACGGCTGCTGATCAAGAGGTGCCCCGATCAGCGGCGCACCGCCCTGTCCGGACCTGGCCGGCGCGGCACTGCGCGAAATCGCCGTCCGAACGCGTCGGGTCCTGGCAGGACATACTTGGGACATCCGAGGCGTCGTGAAGAGGGCGGTTCGATGTCAGACCACGCAGAGCGCGCAGCGGTGCTGCGTTCCGAGGTAACCGCGCCGCCGGGCGGGGTGATGACCGACGAGGTCGGGGTGATCACCGGCGACCTGGAGCTGGCCACCGAATGCACCGACGGCGACGTGACCGTGTGGGTGCGCTATGCGGGCGCCGCCGAGTGGTACCGGCTCTCGGCAGCCGACTGCCACCTCCACGACCCGCGCGATCACGGCGCGCTGCACACCGCCCTGGTAGCGGTCCTGCACCGCCCCGATGCCGGCCTACGTGGCTGAGCGAGGGGCCCTCACCCGGACTTCTCCTCGGGGTGCAGGGGCGGTAGGGCGGCGATCGCTTCGATTCGGCTGAGACCCGTGGCCTGCAGGAGGTCCACCGCGATCGAGCGGACCTGCATCACCACCACCTGCATCGAGAAGTCCCCCTCGCCGAGGAGCTCCACTGTGGACTTCTTGGCAACCGACCGGGCGGTCTCGCGGGTCTGCAGCGGATCCACACCGCTGGCCAGCTCGTCGCGCAGCAGCACCACGGCGCCCGCCAACTCCTCCAGGAGCCCCGGCAGCGGGCGGGGCACCGGCTCGCCGTCCCGCAGCGCGGCGAGCGCCCGTCGCGCCAGCACGCGGGTGTTGCGCAGCGCGCGGTCGATCGGCGTCGCCGCCGTCTCGTAGCGCTCCAGGTCGCCGCGCCGCCGCCACCGGATGGGCGCGAACCGCGCGATCTCCTGCCCGGCCTCCAGCGCGGTGCGGAGTTCTTCCACGTGCTTCTGGCTCTTGCGCGCCTTCGCGAGCACATCGGTGGCGAGATCGCGGTCCTGCCGCGCCACCGCGTTCCCGACACCGCGCAGCGCGTCGGCGAGGGCACCGAGCACGAGGCGCCCGTTGCGGTGCGCCACGGCGAGCGGGTTCGCCGGCAGCAGTGCGGCGACCACGAAGCCGACCAGGCCGCCGATCGCCGCGTCGATCATGCGGGTCAGCCCGCCCGCGCTGGCCGGTGGCAGCAGCGTCGCGACCAGCACCGACGACGACGCGGCCTGCAGCACGATCACGACTCCGCTGTCCAGCAGCACCGCGGTGCTCATGGCCAGCGCGACGACCAGCGCGATCTGCCAGGCGCCGGTGCCGATGAACGAGATCAGGATGTCGCCGACGCCGATCCCGATGCTGACGCCGACCACCAGCTCCAAGGCCCGCCGCATCCGCTGGCCCAGCGAGACGCCGAGCGAGATGACGGCGGCGATCGGCGCGAAGAACGGGGCCGGGTGCCCGAACAAGTGGCGCGCCAGGAACCACGCGAGGCCGGCCGCGATCGCGCACTGGGCGATCGGAACGCCGGTGCGCATGAGGCGGCGCAAGCGGCGGACGAGCTCCTCGCGCAATCGGTGCACGGTGGACATTGTCCGGCAGATCCCGGCGCAATCCGAGCGTCACCGAAGTGATCCTCGCTTGATCTTCGGGTGCGCGACCGGACCGGTCGCGCACCCGAGGACTCCGCTCAGGCCAGGCCGTTCGCTTCCAGGGACGCCGGGTCGCTGTCGGCGAGCAGCTGGCGGCAGCGGTCGAACTCGTCGGCCTCGCCGATCTCCTTCGCGGCCTTCGCCAGCGCCGCGATCGAGCGGAGCACGCCCTGGTTCGGGGCGTGCCGCCACGGCACCGGCCCGAAGCCCTTCCAGCCCGCCTTGCGCAGGGCGTCCAGGCCACGGTGGTAGCCCGTGCGGGCGTAGGCGTAGGCGGCGATGTTCTCGCCCGCGTCCAGCGCCGACTCCGCGAGCGCGGCCCAAGCGGCGCTGAAGGTGGGGTGGTGCGCGGCGACCTCGGCCGGGTCGGTGCCCGCGGCCAGTTCGCCCTGCGCCGCCTCGTTCTCCGGCAGCAGGGTTTCCGGCGGTTCCAACAGGTTCCTCGTCATGCCCCAATCCTCCCAGGCGCGAAGACGGCCCGTCCGCCACCAGGCGAACGGGCCGTCGCGCTCCGCGAGGTGCCAATTTCGCGAGAAATTGCGCCATCTCCGGGTGACGGGCGCCGCAACGCTCTGTCACCACCCGGGCTCCCCGCCATGGGGCCGGGCCAATTTCGCGAGAAATTGACGTTCACCCCGGTGACGGTCAATTTCTCGCGAAATTGCGCACCCTCCGGGTGACGTCAGCCGGCGAGCATGCGGCCGGCGGACTTGAGGTTCTCGCAGGCGTGGGCCACGCGGGCGGCCATCGCCTGCTCCGCCACCTTCAGGTAGCTGCGCGGGTCGTAGGCCTTCTTGTTGCCGACCTCGCCGTCGATCTTCAGCACGCCGTCGTAGTTCTTGAACATGTGGTCCGCGACGGGCCGGGTGAAGGCGTACTGGGTGTCGGTGTCGATGTTCATCTTCACCACGCCGTAGGAGACCGCCTCGTGGATCTCCTCCAGCAGCGAGCCGGAGCCGCCGTGGAAGACCAGGTCGAACGGCTTCGAGCCGGCCGGCAGGCCCAGCTTCTCGGTCACCACGTCCTGACCCTGCTTGAGGATCTCCGGGCGCAGCTTGACGTTGCCCGGCTTGTAGACGCCGTGCACGTTGCCGAACGTGGCGGCCAGCAGGTAGCGGCCCTTCTCGCCGGCGCCGAGGGCGTCCACGGTCTTCTCGTAGTCGCCGGGCGCGGTGTAGAGCTTCTCGTTGATGTCGTTGGCGACGCCGTCTTCCTCGCCGCCGACGACGCCGACCTCCAGCTCCAGGATGATCTTGGCCTGGGCAGCGGCCGCCAGCAGTTCCTGGGCGATCTCCAGGTTCTCGTCCAGGTCGATCGCGGAGCCGTCCCACATGTGCGACTGGAACAGCGGGTTCTCGCCGCGGTTGACCCGCTCCTGGCTGATCTGGATCAGCGGCCGGACGAAGCCGTCCAGCTTGTCCTTCGGGCAGTGGTCGGTGTGCAGCGCGATGTTCACCGGGTACTTCGCGGCCACCACGTGCGCGAACTCGGCCAGTGCGGTCGCGCCGGTGACCATGTCCTTGACCTTGGTGCCGGAGGCGAACTCGGCGCCGCCGGTCGAGAACTGGATGATGCCGTCACTCTCGGCCTCGGCGAACCCGCGCAGCGCCGCGTTTAGCGTCTCCGACGAGGTCACGTTGATGGCCGGGTAGGCGAATTCGCCCGCCTTCGCCCGGTCCAGCATCTCCGCGTAGACCTCGGGGGTCGCGATGGGCATCGGTCGTCCTCCTCGGGTGGAGTCTTGTCATGGTGACGGGGATCGCGCAGCATCCTACGAGCTCGTGCCCGCTACCAGCGGGCACTTCCGGCCCGGTGCCACACTTTCGCGTCACAGTGCCCCAGCGGGGGCTCTTTTGGAAAGCCGGTTACAGGATTCAGAACAGGACGAATCCTGTGGACATCCTCACACGCTGCAGGTTCGGCGGCCAGGGAGGCCACCGATTTGATCTTGAAAGTCGCTGCTACGCCCACGCCCCGGTGAGCAGATTCCACTCGCGGACGGTGGTCTTGGCGATCACGCCGGCCTCCGTGTAGGGGTCCGCGTCGAGGACCTTCTGGAGCTCGTCGGCGTCGGCCGCCTCGTAGATCAGCTGCGCGCCGAGGTTGTCGGCGAACGGGCCGCCCGCCAGCAGCACGCCGCGGTCGGCTAGGTCGCGGCAGTACTCCCGGTGCGCGGGACGCACCTCCAGGCGGCGCTCCTCGTCCTCGCCATACACCAGATCGACCACGAACTTGGCCATCCCGACACCTCCGTTGCGGATCACCGATCGATATCGACGCTACCTGGTCGTGGTACACCCGCCAGTGGCCAGCCGGTAGGTTGTTCGATCATGGCCGGTGATTCGCACAGCGCCGAACGCAGCGTCGAACGGACCCTCGGGCACCTGCGCGCGTTGGACAACCCGTCCGCGCAGATCCCGGCGCTGCCGCTGACCCTGGAAGACCTGTACCGCCAGCAGCGCATGCGGATGGTGCGCCTGGCAATACTACTGGTCGACGACCCGGCGACGGCCGAGGACGTGGTGCAGGAGGCGTTCACCGGGCTGTACCGCAACTGGTCCGGGCTGCGCGACGCCAAGGCCGCGATCGGCTACCTGCGGACCGCGGTCGTCAACGGCAGCCGCTCGGTGCTGCGGCGCCGCAAGACGGCCCGCGAGTACCAGCCGCCGCACGAGACCGACGCCCGGTCGGCGGAGTCGCTGGCGATGTTGACCGCCGAGCACCAGGCGGTCGTGGCCGCGCTGGGGCAGCTGCCACGCCGGCAGCGCGAAGTGCTGGTGCTGCGCTACTACGGGGACCTCTCGGAGGCGGAGATCGCCGAGGCCACGGGGGTGTCGCGGGGGACCGTGAAGTCGACCGCGAGCCGCGGGCTGGGGGCCCTGCAGAGGCTGATGGGCAACTGATCGAGAGGGAAGTCCGCGAAATCCACGGCAAACAACACACCAATTTGGTGTAGACCAATGGGTGGCTGGTAGCGGAGGATCGTCGGCGTGACCGCACACGCCATCGCCGTAGACGTCGGCGGTACCGAGATGAAGGCAGCCCTGGTGACCGTCGACCGCGATACCGCGCGGCCGTTGCGCCACGCGCGGCGCCCGACCCCGCGCGGCGCGGACGGTGCCGCGACCGCCGATCTCGTCGTCAAGGCCGTCGCCGAGGTGGTGTCCGACCTGCGTTCCGGCGCGGACGTGGTGGACGCCGTCGGGGTGGTGGTGCCCGGCGTGGTCGACGAGGTGCGCGGCGTCGGGGTGTTCTCCGCCAACCTCGGTTGGCGGGACGTGCCGCTGCGCGACCGGCTCGCCGCCCGCATCGGACTGCCGCTGGGCTTCGGCCACGACGTCCGCGCCAGCGGGCTCGCCGAGGTGCGCTTCGGCGCCGCCCGCGGGATGCGCGACGTGGTCATGCTGCCGATCGGCACCGGGATCGCCGCCGCGATAGTGCTGGACGGCCGGCTCTACGCCGGGGGCGGCTTCGCCGGCGAGATCGGGCACATCGACATCGGGCACGGCGAACCATGCGGGTGCGGGAGCAGCGGATGCGTCGAGGCCGTGGCATCGTCGGCAGCGGTGGCCAGGCGCTACCGGGCGCGGACCGGCCGGGACGTCTCGGGGGCAGACGTCGCCGCCGCGGTGCGGGCGGGCGATCCGGACGCGCAGGCGGTGTGGCAGGACGCGATCGATGCGCTGGCTAAGGGCCTGCTGGTGCTCGTGACGGTCGCGGCGCCCGAGTGCATCGTGCTCGGTGGCGGATTCGCGCAGGCCGGGGAGCTGCTCATCGAGCCGCTGCGCGCCCGGTTGGACGGCATGCTGGCGGCGTACCACCGCCGCCCCTATCTCAAACTGGCCGAGCTCGGCGACACCGCGGGCTGCCTCGGCGCAGCTCTGCTGGCGACGGAAGGGTTGAAAACAACGTGAACGATCCCGAACTGATCCTCGCTGGTGGGCAGGTCGTCACCGCCGACGGAGTGCTGGACGGAGGCTGGGTCCGCGTCTCCGGCGGGAAGATCGCCGCGGTCGGCACCGGCCCGGCGCCGGTCGGGCCCGCCGTCGACCTGGCCGGGCGGTGGCTGGTGCCCGGCTTCGTGGACATCCACTGCCACGGCGGTGGCGGCGGCTCGTTCACGGGCATCGAGGTCGACCAGTCGCACGCCGCGATCAACACCCACCGCGCGCACGGCACGACGACGATGCTGGCCAGCCTCGTGTCGGCGCCGCTGCCCGACCTGACCAAGCAGATCAGCGCGCTCAGCGAACTAGTCACCGACGGCCCGCTGGCGGGCATCCACCTGGAGGGGCCGTTCCTGTCCGCGGCGCGCTGCGGCGCGCACGACCCGGCGATCCTCCGGCCGCCGGAGAAGACGGCCGTCCAGCAGCTGCTGGACGCCGGGCGAGGCGCGGTGCGGATGATCACCTTGGCGCCGGAGCTGCCGGAATCGCTGAACGCCATCCGGCAGCTCGTAAACAACGGCGTGATCGCCGCGGTCGGGCACACTGACGCGGTGCTGGACCAGGTGGTTCCCGCGGTGGAGGCGGGCGCGACGGTGGCCACGCACCTGTTCAACGCCATGCGGCCGCTGCACCACCGGGAACCGGGCCCGATCGGGGTCCTGCTCGAGGACGAGCGGGTGACCGTCGAGCTCATCTGCGACCTCGTACACCTGCACCCGGCGGTCGTGAAGCTCGCCGCCTCGCACGCGGGCACCGGGCGGACGGTGCTGGTCACGGACGCGATCAGCGCCACGGAGGCGGGCGACGGCACATACGAGCTGGGCAGTCTGCCGGTCACCGTGATCGACGGCGAACCGCGCCTGGCGGACGGCTCGCTGGCAGGCAGCACGCTGACGATGGACGTGGCGTTCCGGAACCTGGTCGTGTCCTGCGGGCTGACGGTGCCGGCAGCGGTCGCGGCCTCGTCGACGAAACCGGCGCGCCTACTCGGCCTCGGCGACCGCATCGGCGAGATCCGGCCGGGCCTAGCGGCGGACCTGGTCGTCCTGGACGCCGACTTGGAGCTGGACGCGGTCATGAAGGACGGCACCTGGGTGACCAAACCGAACTGACCGAGGAAGACCACTCACGCCCCGGCGCTGACCGCCGGAACGCCGTGGGGTCGGTCGCCCCTCGCTACGCTCGGGGTGTGACCCGACCTGACCCCGCCCACCTCTTGTCGGCGGCGCTTCGCGCCCAGGCCGGGGGCAGCCCGGGCCCGGCTGCGCCGCCTGCCTCGCCCATTCCGCCCGCTCCGCCGAAGCGCCTCCCGGTGGTCGGCGTGCTGCTGTTCGCGCTGGTCCTCGGTCTCCTGGCCGGCGGCATCGTCGGGGCGCTGACGCTGCTCCATCCCGTGTGGTGAAGGCCATATTCACGCGACCGAGTGATCGGCGGTGTTGCCTGGGGAAGTCGGCGGGTTTCTCGCCCGGGGGCTGGGCCGGGGGCAGTCACGGTACCGTTGGCAAGCGTGACGACCGAACTGCCCGCGATTGTCGACGCCGCCGCGAACACTCCCGCGCTCGCTCTGCTGCCGGACTGGCTGGATCCGGAGCACATCATCCAGTCGATGGGGCCGTTCGCCCTGATCGGCGTGTGCCTGATCATCTTCGCCGAATGCGGCCTGCTCATCGGCTTCTTCCTCCCCGGTGACTCGCTGCTGTTCGTGACCGGCCTGTTCGTCGCGACCGGCGCGATCGACACCCCGATCTGGCTGGTTTGCCTGCTGTTGGCTGTGTGCGCGTTCGTGGGCAACGTGACCGGTTATTGGATCGGCCGCAAGGTCGGGCCGTCGATGTTCAGCAAGCCGGACTCGAAGCTGTTCAAGCGGGAGCACGTGGACAAGACCCACGAATTCTTCGAGAAGTACGGGGCGCGCGCGATCATCCTGGCCCGGTTCGTGCCGATCGTGCGGACGTTCATCACCGCGGTCGCGGGCGTCGCACAGATGGACCAGAAGAAGTTCTTCAGCTTCTCCGCGATCGGCGGCATCGCGTGGACCGTCAGTATGACGATGCTCGGCTTCTTCCTGGGCAACATCCCGTGGATCAGGAACAACCTCGAAGCGATGGCGATCCTGATCGTGCTGGTCTCGGTCATCCCGATCATCATCGAGTACCTGAAGGGCCGTCGCGAGAAGGCCCGCAACGCCGCAGGCTGACCAGTCGCCACGTTCGCGCGGATCCGATTCGTCGGGTCCGCGCGAACTGCTTTCCGGGTCAGTTCCGGGAAGATCGCCACCCAACACGGCAGAAAGTGACCCCGATGGAGCTCTCCCAGGTCCGCCTCCTCGTCGCGGACTTCCCAAGCTGCTACCGCTTCTACCGGGCGGTGCTGCGGCTGGAACCGCAGTTCGAGGCCCCGGACGGGCCGTACGCGAAGTTCAGCCCGGACGGCGGCACCGCGGCCATCGCCTTGCAGGACCGCGCGCAGATGGCCGAGGTCCTCGGCGAACTCGGCGAGCCGCCTACGGCATACCGGTCGCTGGTCGTGCTGCACTTGGACGACCTCGACGGCTACTGCGCGGAGATCACCGGGCGCGGCGCCGAACTGCTCAACGGCCCGGCGCCGATGACGGACCGGATGCGCGTCGCGCACCTGAAGGACCCCGCCGGGAACCTGATCGAGCTGCAGGAGTGGCTGGCCATCCGCGGTTGATCACCAGGCTCCGGCGAGGTCCGCGTGCTGCTCGATCCAGGTGTGCATCACGACGCCCGCGGCGACCCCGGCGTTGATCGAGCGGGTGGAACCGAACTGCGCGATGGACACCACCAGGTCCGCGTCCTGCCGCGAGTCGTCCCGCAGGCCCGGGCCTTCCTGACCGAACAGCAGCACGCAGCGGCGCGGCAGCGCAGTCCGCTCGATCGGCACCGCGCCGACGGTGTTGTCCACCGCCACCAGCGCGAGGTCGTGCTCGGTCGCGTAGCCGCGCAGCGACTCCACGTCGGGGTGGTGGTGGATGTGCTGGTACCGGTCGGTGACCATCGCGCCGCGCCGGTTCCAGCGCCGCCGCCCCACGATGTGCACGGCCTTCGCGGCGAACGCGTTCGCGGTGCGCACGACCGTGCCGATGTTGTGATCGTGCTGGAAGTTCTCGATGGCCACGTGGAAGTCGTGCCGCCGCAGGTCCAGGTCGGCGACGATCGCCTCGCGCCGCCAGTACCGGTAGTGGTCCACGACGTTGCGCCGGTCGCCGTGCTCCAGCAGCTCCGGGTCGTAGCGCTCGTCGGTCGGCCACGGCCCCGTCCAGGGACCGACGCCGACCGTGGTGCCCCACTCGGTGGGACCGACTTCCTCGCTCACGCCAACCCGAGGTCGGCCAGGCCGAGCAGCGAGCGGTAGGGCAGCCCGGCGGCTTCGATCGCCTCGCGCGCGCCGGTGTCGCGGTCGACCACGGTGGCCACCCCGACGACCTCGGCGTCTGCCGCGCGCAGCGCCTCGACGGCGGTGAGGACGCTGCCGCCGGTGGTGGAGGTGTCCTCAACCGCGAGCACCCGGCGACCCGTGACGCCCGGGCCTTCGATCAGCCGCTGCATGCCGTGCGCCTTGGTGCTCTTGCGGACCACGAACGAGTCCAGCGCGGGGCCCTCGGCGTGCATCATCGCGGTGGCGACGGGGTCGGCGCCGAGGGTAAGGCCGCCGACGGCGACGTAGTCCCAGTCGTCGGTGAGCTGGCGCAGCAGGCTGCCGATCAGCGGCGCCGCCTGGTGGTGCAGCGTCGCGCGGCGGAGGTCGACGTAGTAGTCGGCTTCCTTCCCGGAGGACAGGGTGACCCGACCGTGCACCACGGCGATTTCCCGGATCAGGCGGGCGAGCTCGGTGCGCTGCTGTTTATCCACTTTGACCACGAGTTTTCAGCATACCGGCCGGGTTGCCGGGGCCGGTGGGCGGCGGCTCAGGTGCGGTCGGGGACGGTGCGGGTGACGATCATGCGCTGGAGCTTATGCGGCACCAACCGGCCGAGGGCGACCAGCGCTTTGTACTGCACGCCCGGCACCGACACGATCTTGTCGCGGCGCAGGTCGGCCAGGGCCTCGTGCACCACCTGGTCGGCCTGCAGCCAGAAAGCCCTGGGCAGCCGCCCCATCTCCAGCCCGGCCCGCTGGTGGAACTCGGTCTGGGTGAAGCCCGGGCACAGTGCCATGATCCGCACCCCGGTTCCGGCCAGCGACACCGACAGGCCCTCGGAGAAGGCGGTCACGTAGGCCTTGGTCGCCCCGTAGGTGGAGCCGGCGACCGGGAAGAACCCGGCGACGCTGGACACGTTGATCACGTCGCCGCGGCCGCGCTCCCGCATCCCGCGCACCGCCGCGTGCGTCAGCGCGAGCACGGCGGCCACGTTGACGTTCAGCTGCCGCTGCAGCTCGGCGCCGGTGGTTTCCCAGAACGAGCCGGCCGTGCCGAATCCGGCGTTGTTGACCAGCAGGTCGACCGGGCGCTCGGCGTCGGCGAGGCGCTCCTCGACCCTGGCGCGCTGCTCCGCGTCGGCGAGGTCGGCCGGGAGCACCTCGACCCGGACCCCGTGCCGGGCCTCCAGGCGATCGGCGAGTCCGGCGAGCCGTTCGGCGTCGCGGGCCACCAAGACCATGTCGTGGCCTTCGGCGGCGAGTCGGCGGGAGAAGGCGCGCCCGATGCCCGCGGTGGCGCCGGTGACGAGTGCGGTAGCCATGGGCCGAACCTACCGGCACCTTCACCCGCCCCGCCCACCCGCCGGCAGGGTTCCGGTAAAAGTCTTTCTGCTCTGAGTAAAGAGCGGGTACGGCTCTTGTTGATCAGGTGCGTGTCTATGTCGAATGATCGTGTGAGAGGGGATCGGCGGGGCAACCCGCCGGTCCTACCCGACCAACCGCCTGCACTCGGTCCGCGACGCCCAAAATGAGTTTGCCGGAGCTCTGGCCGCACCCGGCACGGTCTCGGCAATGCCGGGTCTCGCTGGTGAGCAGTAGTGCGGCGGGTCAGAGTGGGTTCCGGACGTGATGTCGGAAGGCTTGGGCGATGTTGGTGACAGCCAACTTCGGCCCTCGAACACGAAGCAAGATGAAAAGACTCATTGGCGCACCTCGCATAGTACAAAAGGGAAATAAGTGAGGGCGGCCGGGCGCTACGTTGTCTACGATTGCACGTTTTTACTGAAGCGCTAGGTTATCAGGGAAGAATACGGGAGCATTTCGCGTCTGTCTCACATTTCCCTCACTATGCTGCGTTTTGTTGAAATGAACCAGCACAACTCGCCAACGGAGGAAATATGCGAACATCTCGTATTGTAGCTTCGATTGTCCTGGCCGGAGCGGCTCTCATGGCTGCTGGCACGGCCTCTGCTACATCCATCGATCCGGCCCGGACCATTCCGGCGGGCGACCACGGCGTCCCCGCCCGGTCCATCCCCGCGGGCGACCACGGCGTCCCCGCCCGGTCCATCCCCGCAGGCGACCACGGCGTCCCCGCCCGGTCCATCCCCGCAGGCGACCACGGCGTCCCCGCCCGGTCCATCCCCGCAGGCGACCACGGCGTCCCCGCCCGGTCCATCCCCGCAGGCGACCACGGCGTCCCCGCCCGGTCCATCCCCGCAGGCGACCACGGCGTCCCCGCCCGGTCCATCCCCGCAGGCGACCACGGCGTCCCCGCCCGGTCCATCCCCGCAGGCGACCACGGCGTCCCCGCCCGGTCCATCCCCGCAGGCGACCACGGCGTCCCCGCCCGGTCCATCCCCGCAGGCGACCACGGCGTCCCCGCCCGGTCCATCCCCGCAGGCGACCACGGCGTCCCCGCCCGGTCCATCCCCGCAGGCGACCACGGCGTCCCCGCCCGGTCCATCCCCGCAGGCGACCACGGCGTCCCCGCCCGGTCCATCCCCGCAGGCGACCACGGCGTCCCCGCCCGGTCCATCCCCGCAGGCGACCACGGCGTCCCCGCCCGGTCCATCCCCGCAGGCGACCACGGCGTCCCCAGCCGAGGGTGTTCCGGCCAGGATGCCAGCTAGTCAAGGACGACATGTCACCGCACTAAAGACATCCCATGCTGCTAGTCCGGAACTTTCGTGTGGGTGACGTGATCAGGTTCCAGGGTTCCGGCAAAGTCGGTTAACCCCGGGTAACCGACGGGCACGGCTCTTGTTGATCATGTGAGTGTCTAAGTCCCATGATCATGTGAGAGAGCCGAGCCCGTTTGCCCACCCTGCCTGATGCCGTCGATCGAATGACCCCGCTTTCCGGTGGTGATGTGACTCGGGAGATCGCCGCTGGCAAGGCGGCTGATCCTGATCCCCGGGGAATGGCTTGCCGGGGTGCGTGATCGCGGTGTCGGCGGGGTGTGCGGCACTCGCTGGTGTTGATCCTGGGCATCGCGACGGTGGCCGTTGCTGCCGGGTCCCGGTCGTTGTCCGGTCCTGTTGCGGTGTAGATCGGCTTCAGGTCCCTCTTCAACGCGTCCCAGTGTTTCCGTGACACCCACCGGAATGAGTTGCGGATCAAAATGTAAATTGCGGACTGCTGGGGTCAGCGCGAGCGGTCTGCCGACGGCTCCGCCTCGGCGTCGACGAGTTCGGCCGCGTCGTTCGCGCCGTCGGTCTCGTTCGGGTCGGTGCCGAACGGGTCGATCAGGTCGGCGAGGTCGCCGAGGTCGCGCAGCAGGCGCTCCAGGCGCGCCGGGTCGGCGTCGTCGGGGTGCAGGGCCGCGAGCACCCAGTCGTTCTCCAGCCACACCACCGTGACGTCGTGCCCGATTTCCTCGGTCGCGTCCACCAGGTCCGGCGTCACCAGCGGCCGGGCCGCGGCCACCTCGGTGACGAAGGCGTACCGCGAGCCGACCGGGCCGAGCAGGTCCAGCCCGGAGTCCTGCGGCACCGGCACGTCGGGCAGCCACAGCTCGATGGTGGCCGGGCAGCTCCGCCGGCAGCGGATGGCGACCAGCACCGCGGCGACCTTGCCGTTGACGTCGAGGTCGAGGACGTACACCTGGCGGCGCCCGTCTGTGGTGAAGGTCGAGCCGGCCACCACGTCGGTGGCCGTCACCCCGTTGTACTGGGCGAGCACGCCGTGCTCCCACCTGGTCGGCAGGACCTGGTCGGCCTCGGCGAACTGCCAGCCGCGCAATGCGGCCCAGCGGCGCCGCTCCCGGTTGTTCGACGCGCGCTGGGATCGGTCGGCGATCAGCAGCGCGACGCCCGCACCGATGGCGACGACGGCGATGACGAACCAGAGCCACGCAGGTATGCCCACACTGCGCAGGGTAGTCCGATCATCGCCGAACACGAAGATCACCTGGACATCCGGTGCGGAACCGCCCCATCGGCTGAACCTGACCTGGGAAAACGCATCACGGAGAGGTGCGGTCGGGGCGATGAGCTCCGACCGCACCTCCGATCAGGTGGTTCAGACACCGATCGGCTAGCCGATCCAGTCCCGGACCACCACCGGGTCGGCGAAGATGTCGGGCTCGTCGCCGCACACCTGGACGTGCGCGGCGATGCCCCCTGAACAGCAAAAACGCCCCAGCCGGACGCTGAGGCGCAGAAAACCTGCACTAGTGAGATGGCGTTTTGCCTGGTCAAAGCCCGTGGTCATTTTGAGGTGCCATGGCACCCGACCGCACTCACTGGCGTTGACCTGCGAAAACCAGCCCTAGGCCGGCCGGTCAGGAAGAGGCGAAGTTGTCGCAGAGGGTCTGCCACTCGTCCCGCTCCGGGGCGGGCCCGGGCAGCTCCGCGCCTCCCGAGCGCAGGCCTTCGAGCACCAGCCCCAGGTAGCGGGCGCGGAGCTCGGCGCGGCGGGACTCGCTGGTCGGCAGCGCGGGGTTGAGGTGCTTGAACAGCATCAGGATGTCCGTCCAGTCCACGTCCGAGCGCAGCTCGCCCGCCCGCTTGGCGGCGTCGACCAGGTCCTCGATCTCCGTCGCGACGCGCTGCTGCAGCTCCCGGAACTCCCCGGAGTAGGTGTGCTGCTGGTCCATCGGCGGCAGCACGGTACCGATCCCGGCGCCTTCCCGCAGGCAGCGGCGCATGAACCGGACGAGGGCCTGCCACGGATCGGCTTCCTCGGCGCGGGCCGACTCCGCCTCGTCGACGATCCGCCGGAACGCGGTGATGCGGACCTGCTCGATCAGTTCCTGCTTGCTCGGGTAGCGCCGGTACACGCTCGCCACGCCGACCCCCGCGCGCTTGGCGACCTCGGCCATCGGCGCCGCGAAGCTCTGCTCGGCGAACACCTCGCGAGCTGCGGCGATGACCTGGTCGTCGTACCGCGCGGATCTGTTCGGTGTGGCCATGGCCACAGCATACGCCGGACCGGAATGATCCGTTCCGCTGCCGGGTTGACCGGACCGGAATCATCCGTTCCGCTCCGGCCGACTGCGCGAGCAGGCCGCCGCGGCTGTTGGAAGCAGAGGAAAGGCATGACCACCACGGAGCTCGTCCAGCCCCGCAGCGGCACCCGAGCGCTCCTCCGACGCGGCGCCCTGTCCCGGCCAGCCTCGTTCTGGTTCATCGGCGCGCTGTACGCCCTGTTCCTGATGGGCTCCACCGCGCCGTCCCCGATGTACTCGATCTACCAGCAGCGCTGGCACTTCACGACCACGGTTCTCACCGAGGTCTTCGCCGTCTACGCGGTGGTCATCCTGCTCGCGCTGGTGCTGTTCGGTTCCCTGTCCGACCACATAGGCCGAAGGCCGGTGCTGCTGGCCGGGCTCGTGCTGGAGATCGCCTCGATGCTGGTGCTCGCGGTCGCGCCGGGCGTCGGCTGGCTGCTGGCGGGCCGGGCGCTGCAGGGCCTGGCCACCGGGTTGGCGACCAGCGCGATCAGCGGCGCCCTGCTCGACTTCCAGCGCCCGGGCTCGAACCACGGATCGCTGATCAACGGAGTTTCCGCGGGCCTGGGCATGGCGCTCGGTTCGCTGCTGGCGGGTGCCCTGGTGCAGTTCGTGCCCGGGCCGACGCTGACCAGCTACCTGCTGCTCATCCTCGGTTTCGTGCTCGCGATCCCCGGTGTGCTGCTGATGCCCGAACCGGTCGCACGACGCGGCGCGCTGCGCGAGGTGCTGCGCCCGCAGCGGCTGACGGTGCCAGCGGGCCAGGGCGGGACGTTTGCGCTGATGGCGACGACGCTGCTCGCATCCTGGATCGTCGGCGGGATGTTCATGTCCCTCGGACCGTCGGTGGCCAAGGGCCTGGTCAGCGGAAACCCCTACCTGGTGGGCGGTTTGGCGGTCGCGGTGCTGGCCGGGTTCGGCGGGCTGGCGCAGCTGCTGCTGTCCGGGTGGGAGGCCCGGCGCGCGGTTCGGTTCGGCGCGCCACTGATGCTCGTCGGGCTCGCCGGGGTGGCAGCCGCCGCGCTGGAACAGGGCGCCGCGGTGTTCTTCGTCAGCTCGGCGGTGCTCGGCACGGGCTGGGGCCTGGTGTTCATGGGCGGTTTCCGGATGCTGACCGGCCTGGCGGCCCCGGAACACCGAGCGGGGACCGCGGCGCTGATCTACGTCGTGGCATACCTGTCGGCCAGCGTCCCCAGCGTCGCCCTGGGATTCCTCAGCACGGCCTTCGGCCTGACCACGGCAACGCTGGCCTTCACCGCGACGGCGGCCATCTTCGTGACGACGGCGGCCCTCTCCACCTTCGCCCGCCACTGACCGCCACCCCGGCGCGTCCGCCGCGGCCGCGCGTGAAGGGCCCTTGACCGACTTGGTCGGCAAAGGTGCCTTCACTGGCCAGGCCTCCACTGTGGACACGTCGAATGGGTGGGATGCGAGCACGAGGCGGACTTCTACAGCACTCGCGTGGAACCGGCGGCCGGTGCGGAGGACCAATTCCCGCAGCTACGGGCCCTGCTGACCGCCGCCGCGACCACGCTGGAGATCAGAGCTCCCTGAGCGAATGCCGGATGAGGGGCACCCGTGACCCGGTTCGCCGGGCGGGGGCGCCCCTCGCCTTCCCAGGTCAGGCCGGGGTGACCACGAGGGATTCGTTGTCGTCCGTGGTGTCGACCCGGATCTTGTCGCCCTCCCGGATTTCTCCCGCCAGGAGCTTCCGGGCCAGTTGGTCGCCGATCGCCGACTGAACCAGGCGGCGCAGCGGTCGGGCCCCGTAGACCGGGTCGAAACCGTTGAGCGCCAACCAGTCCCGGGCCACCGGTTGCACGTCGAGGGTCAGCCGGCGCTGCGCCAGGCGCTGGGCCAGGCGCTCCACCTGGATGTCGACGATGGACGTCAGCTCGTCCGTGGACAGCGAGTGGAACACCACCACGTCGTCCAGCCGGTTCAGGAACTCCGGCTTGAAGTGCCTGCGCACCACCGAGCGCACCGCCTCCTCGCGCTCCTGCTCGCTGAGGTTCGGGTCCGCGATCGCCTGCGAGCCGAGGTTCGAGGTCAGCACCAGGATCGTGTTGCGGAAGTCCACCGTGCGGCCCTGGCCGTCGGTGAGCCGCCCGTCGTCGAGCACCTGCAGCAGCACGTCGAAGACGTCCGAGTGGGCCTTCTCCACCTCGTCGAACAGCACCACCGAGTACGGGCGCCGCCGCACCGATTCGGTCAGCTGCCCGCCCTGGTCGTAGCCGACATAGCCGGGCGGGGCGCCGACCAGCCGGGCCACCGAGTGCTTCTCGGCGTACTCGCTCATGTCGATGCGGATCATCGCCCGCTCGTCGTCGAACAGGAACCCCGCCAGCGCCTTGGCCAGCTCGGTCTTGCCGACGCCGGTCGGCCCGAGGAACAGGAACGAGCCGGTCGGCCGGTCCGGGTCGGCGACCCCGGCGCGCGTCCGGCGCACGGCGTCGGACACCGCCCGGACCGCCTCGGACTGCCCGACGACGCGCCTCTCCAGCTCGTCCTCCATCCGCAGCAGCTTGGCCGTCTCGCCCTCCAGCAGGCGGCCGGCCGGGATGCCGGTCCACGCGCTGACCACGTCCGCGACGTCGTCCGCGGTGACCTCTTCCTGCAGCATCGCCTTGCGCTCGGATTGCGTCTGCCCGGCCGCTTCGAGTTCCTTCTCCAGCGCCGGGATGCGGCCGTAGCGCAGCTCGGCGGCCTTGCCGAGGTCGCCGTCGCGCTCGGCGCGCTCGGACTCGCCGCGCAGCTGCTCCAGCTGCGTCTTCAGGTCGCGGACCGTTTCGATGGACTCCTTCTCCTGCTGCCACCGCGCGGTCAGCTCGGACAGCTTCTCGCGTCGGTCGGCGAGTTCGGCGCGCAGCGCAGCCAGCCGCTCCCGCGAGGCCGGGTCGTCCTCCTTGGACAGCGCCATCTCCTCGATCTCCAGCCGCCGCACGGCGCGTTCGACCTCGTCGATCTCCACCGGTCGGGAGTCGATCTCCATGCGCAGCCGGGACGCGGCCTCGTCGACCAGGTCGATGGCCTTGTCCGGCAGGAACCGGGCGGTGATGTAGCGGTCGGACAGGGTGGCCGCGGCGACCAGCGCGCCATCGGTGATCCGCACGCCGTGGTGCACCTCGTAGCGCTCCTTGAGGCCGCGCAGGATCGCGACGGTGTCCTCCGGGCTCGGCTCGCCGACCAGCACCTGCTGGAAGCGGCGCTCCAGCGCGGCGTCGGTCTCGATGTGCTCGCGGTACTCGTCGAGCGTGGTCGCGCCGACCATGCGCAGCTCG